>CAJHIS010000005.1 GCA_905067555.1 Candidatus Argoarchaeum ethanivorans | reverse complement strand
CTGCTTCTTTTAAGGTTAATTTACTAAAAAAAGAATGGTTTAATTTTTTTAATTCTATATCTCATAATAAATCTGAGGTTGGAAATTATAAAGTAGCTGGTGCGTTATATAAAAACTATAATTACTTAGAAAAATATTATTTAAAAAATATGGAAGACTATTACCAAAACTTAATACCAAAGTAAAATGAAACTACAAGTGAGGATTGATTATGGCGAAACAGATACAAGCAAGTGTAAGTGTAAAGAAGATATCAGAAATATATCAGAGAATTAAAGCCAAAACTTTGATTCCTCAACCAGAGTTCCAAAGAAAATTTGTTTGGAATAGAGCGCATAAAGAAAAGTTTATAGATACAATAGTAAATGGCTATCCGTTCCCCGAAATTTATATAGCTCAAAAGGGAATTGATGTGGTAACAATTCAGAACCAAGAAGTTGTTGTCGATGGTCAACAAAGATTACGTACAATAATCCTATATATTGATGAACCTGAAGACTCCAAAGAGTTTGGAAAAGAAGTAAAAAAATACAAAAATCTAACAGAAAATGAAAAACGAGATTTTTTAAATTACGAAGTAGTTTTTAGAGCGTTGGGAGATGTCACTCCTGAAACTACTATTGAAATATTTAGAAGAATCAACTTGACACAATATAGTCTTCACCAAGTTGAAATAGAAAACGCGATCTATGATGGCGAGTTTATTACAACAGCAAAAGAAATTTTGACATCAATTAATTTAAGTGGTTTACCAACATTTAGTGATTCCGAAATATCAAGAATGGCTGACCTTTATTTTATCTTATTATTAATGTCAACTATTGAAAATGAAGGCTATTTCAATCGAGATTCTCAAATAGAATCTTATATAATCAATAATAATGATTCTTATGAAAATTCTAATACTGTAAAAAGTAAGTTAATTTCAACAATTGACAAAATTAAATCATTACAATTAGAACCAGATACAATTTGGTATAGAAAATCAAATTTGTTTACGCTCATAATCGAATTGTATAAATTAGAAAGTGAAATAAATGAAAAGATCTTTAAACAAAAACTTATACAATTTGAAAATAGTATTCTTGCAAATAAAAATGCTGACAAAGATGAAAATGATTTCAGCAAATACTATTCTTATATGTATACGGGCACAAATAGTAGGCAAGCACGAGTGACAAGAGGTGAATTATTTAATAAATACGTAATTTCAGAATAAGTTATTCATGCCTACAAAAGATTCAATTTTTTTGATCCGCACCACTCATGAGAGCATTAACCTGCCATTTCGCAGTCAAGTTGTGACGGTACACTCCGCTGCAGGCAACGGGGCATGTTTCATGCCGCCCTTTACTATCCGGTCTGATGCAGACCATTTTAGGTAAAAGTTCACTGTTCTGAAGCTGGGAATAGTTACTGGTTCATCCGATAGGTGCTATGTTCTATATCTGTCTCTGGCAATGGCCAGTAGATCGGAGCTTCACTTAGCTGAACTCTTATTTATAATGCAAACGTTTATTAAGGAATTTTGTCCTTGTAATAAGAGGGACAGATATGACTGAAGCGAAGACAGTGGTGGAATTGAAGCATATAAAGGGGGAGCTTCAATGGAATAATTGTACAGTCGGTGATTATCAATGTCTAAAATTCTCGTAGTTAATAACCATGGCCAGTTTTGTCATCTTATCAATCGTGCTGTGCGGGAACTTGGAGTGGATGTGGAATTAGTTTCAAATACTCTTGGTGTTAAAGAAATACGTGAAAAACAACCAGATGGATTGATGCTGAGTGGTGGCCCCTCGATGGAGAGAACCGGAAGCTGCATGGAATATGTGTTCAATGTTGACCTGCCAATACTTGGTATATGTCTTGGGCATCAGCTTATAGCGAAAGCTTATGGTGGACAGATCAAAACCGGGCTTGTTGGTGGGTATGCAGCTGTTGAAGTGGAGATTATTAAAGAAGATGAAATATTAAAAGGAATTGGTCCAAAGACGATTGTATGGGCATCACATGCTGATGAAGTAACAACACTGCCAGAGGGTTTTGTGCATCTTGCCCGCTCTTTACGATGTGAAATTGAAGCAATGAGGCACCCAACAAAACCGATTTTTGGTGTGCAGTGGCATCCGGAGGTTACACAGAGTGAAAAGGGAAAGAAGCTATTAATGAATTTTATAAAAATATGTGAAGAGCTGTAAACGTGAGGGGCCCATCCACGAGAGCAAAATGGAATTCCTTTCACCTCCAAAACCTTTTTAAATAATAATATCACATTGTTTCTGTTAACCCACGAGAGAAAGTTCTTTGGGCTCTGATGACTGTCAACTATCTAAATGTCACCAATTCCCACAAGGGAAACTGGAATGACAAGCTCCTTTCCGTTTGATAGTAGTTGATGTCGGCAATACCTGAAAAGGTGAAACTGCTACCACTACCACTAAAAGATGGCAGATCGAAAAGATTACACATGATGATTAAAAACTTCCCAAAGGACCTTGAAGTTGTAATTCTATTTGCACTTTTATGTATACCATTTGTTCTGATCCCGCGCCTGAGTGAAACACCAGTAAGGATTTTCTTTAGCTTTCCTTTAATGTTCTTTCTATCTGGATATTCATTAATTGCTGTACTGTTCCCGGGAAAAGATGATCTGGATGGAATAGAAAGATTGTCACTAAGCATTGGATCAAGTATTGCAGTTGTGCCACTGCTATCACCTCCACTCCTTGTGCTGTCAATATTCACGATTTTACTTTCTACCGGTGCGTACGCAAGAAGAAGCATCATTCTGGAAAAAGAACGCAGGTTTGGCGTCGACTTTGGATCTTTCTTCAAAAGTGTGAAAAATTCGTTTAAGGTTAATAGTACGAAAATAAACCGAATATTAACCATTGTTTTGATTATTTCAATCATCTTTTCAATCTCCCTCATTGTTTACGTGGTAGTAGTGCCAAAACAGGGGGAAAAGTTTACAGAATTTTATATTCTTGGCACAGGAGGGATGGCAGAAAATTATCCCACACAGCTAACAGTTGGAGAAAAAGGTGAAGTGATTATAGGCATTGTAAACCATGAGTATACAAATGTTACGTACCAGTTGGAAGCTGAACTTGATGGGACAGCTATTTGTGAACGAAACATTGGTCTTATGCATAATGAATCATACGAAAAACCTTTTCTATTTAAAGCAGAGAAAAAAGGTGAAGACCAAAAGTTAGAATTCTTATTGTATAAAGATGGGGAGATTGGGCCAGAGCCATATCTTTCACTTCATCTATGGATCGATGTTAATTAATGCACCATAAGTATATTTTTTGAATAACTCCCCCAACCGGTTTCCACAAATCGCTTTATTGTGCAGCAATTAAATAAGTATGGCTGTGTTAGTGTCCTACTTTCATAGCAAACCCAACCACCACTCACTTGATTTCTCGTTTCACTTCCCTAAGAGATTTCTCAAAGTCTTTTGTGCTTCACGTGGATTCCTGATGTTTCTCCAAACACACTCAATCGCAGCTGTGCCAGCGGTGGTTATCATTACATCTCCACAACCAAACATTCTTTGTAGGACACACATATTCAACCTAAAGTCTTGAATTCTCTCCAGAGGACTTTCATAAAAATTTTTGCCTATTATGCCCCTAAGTCTTATGACTCGACCTGTAGTCAATCCGTAAATTGTGCATCGCCATTTAAGATAAGGAATGAAGAATACTAAAAAAGCGATTATTTCTATGATTATACCTGCAAGAACAGAATCAGATAAAACAGCTACTCCTACTATGACAAGAATAACTCCAAAAATCCACGATCCTAAAAGTGTGTATACCTTGTGTGGATGCGCTTCAAAAACTATCTTCTCCCCCTCTTTTAACATATCCAGAGGTATCATCTTAGGAGCATCATAGGAAGGCACAGTCTCTCTGGCTTGCTGTATTTCTTTTTCCTTAACATTAATCTCACCTCCCCCAATCTTTGCTCCACAATACTTGCAGAACTTGCTGCCTTTTTCTATTTCCTTTCCACAGTTTGGGCAATACATCATATTCTCCTTTTGGTACATAAATTCACATTACTTTTGTTGATATTTAAAATTTTTTATTCATTTTTATACGAGGCTACAAAATTGGCTTTAAGAGTTCAGGTTTCTAATTTGACAGCTTTTTTGTTCTATTGAGGCTTCTTTAGCGTTAAATTTTTAAGACACAGATTAACGCTGATTAACACAGATTTTGTGTAAATCTGTGCCTATGATAATTTTTAAAGATCGGGCAAACTGTTTACTGAAAGTTCCCTCAGACAGATCTGGAATTTTTATCTGGTTTTTTGTAATTATTAGTCTGATTCAATCAAAAATGTTAATGGCTGAAGCTGTGTTCGTCTTCTTCCAAGCTTACTGTTATTCTGGTTGAATTAGATGCCGAGTTTTCGAAGGAGTTTGTAGATTTGTCAATCTTTGAGTAGAGTTCTCGACTTTCTTTTTTTAATGTACAGGAAAGTATAAACGCAATGGCTTGTATGTTTCAACTCGACCATCAATGTTCATATATCTGCGCTTAAAAAAAGCTCGCTTTGTGGCTTGTCCCAACCGTGAGCTCTGCTGTGAGGTATAATAATTAAATCAAATAAAATGATAACTTTTTTAAGTTATAAGATGAAATGACAATCAGTTCGTGGGCGCGAGTCTGATGCCGGCTCCCTTGCAAACATTTTACGTTTTTACAACTTCCAGAGGTTTGTTAAATGGTTAAGATTTCTGTTATTGGTGCTGGGATGGTCGGTGCTACTGCTGTGCAGCGTTTGGCTGAATTTGAGCTTGGCGATATTGCAATGATTGACGTTGTCGAGGGCTTGCCGCAGGGCAAGGCACTGGACATGCTCGAATCCGCATCGTTGTGTGATTTTGATGTGGATGTGCTTGGTTCAAATGATTACAGTGATATCGAAGGCTCTGATGTAGTCGTGGTTACTGCCGGGGTTGCCAGAAAACCTGATATGACTCGCGAGGATTTAATTGGTATTAACTCTAACATTATGAAGGACGTGTGTTTGCATGTTGTTGAACATGCATCTGGAGCAGTGCTGCTGATTGTTACAAACCCGCTTGACATTATGACTTATGCAGCGTTGAAGTACACTGGCTTTGAGCATCAACGGGTGTTTGGGATGAGTGGTGTGCTCGATTCTGCTCGTTTTTCTTATTTTGTTGCAGCAGAACTCAGTTGTTCGGTGCGTGATGTTCATGCGATGGTTCTCGGAGGTCATGGCGATACAATGGTACCGCTGCCGGAATATACAACGGTTTCAGGTATTCCGATTACACAACTCTTGTCAAGGAATGCTATAGAGTGTATCGTTTCCCGAACAGTGAACGGCGGTGCTGAGATTGTGAACCTGTTAAAAACAGGCAGTGCTTTTTATGCGCCAGCAGCTTCTATTGTCAGGATGGTGGAATCCGTTGTACGTGATACCAGGAGAATCCTTCCTGCATGTGCATATCTTACTGGCGAATATGGTCAGAATGATGTGTATCTTGGCGTTCCTGTGAAACTTGGGAGAAAAGGCATACTTGAAGTAATAGAGCTTGAACTAAGAAATGAAACAAAAGCAGCCCTTGCGCAGTCTGCTGATTCCGTGCGAGACGGTGTAAAAAAACTAAATTTATGTCTATAATTTCCCGCGACTTTTTTGTAAAAAATATAATAGAGTTAATCATCCGGTCTGAGACAATTCTGCCAGTGGACACGGTAATTGCACTGGAGGATGCATGGCAGAAGGAGTCAAACACAGTAGCAAAGTCACAACTTTCTGCAATACTGAAGAACATAGAAATTGCAAGAGAAAAAAAGTATCCTCTCTGTCAGGACACTGGGATTTTCATATTTAATGTTACAATTGGCAAAAATATTGTTATTGATTTTAATATAAACGATGCCATCTGTGAAGCACTTCGCTATGTAACGGGAACACTACCACTCAGACCAAATGTAGTACATCCTTTAACAAGAGAGAATTCACTGGACAACACCGGGGATGGACTGCCTGATATTACGTTTAATCTAACAGAAGGTAGTGATTTTGAAGTTTTCGTGTATCCCAAGGGTGCTGGTTCAGAAAACATGAGCCGTCTTGCTATGCTCAAGCCGTCGCAAAATGAAGAGATTAAAAGATTCGTCCTTGAAACTGTGTTTGCTGCAGGTGGTATGCCGTGTCCACCAATAATTGTTGGTGTTGGAATTGGAGGTTCCTTTGATCTCGCAGCTCGTCTTTCCAAGAAAGCAGCACTGAGACCGCTTGATGAAATGAATGATTTTGAGCAGGAACTCTGTGACGCTGTGAACACACTTGGAATCGGGGCGATGGGACTTGGCGGCGATACCACTGCCCTGGCAGTGCATGTGAATATAGCGCACTGCCACACAGCATCACTTCCTGTTGCAGTAAATATTCAATGCTGGGCAAATCGACGCGCACATAAGAAGTTTGTTTAACAGCATAATTTCATTGTGCAGAGATAACCAGTAACCCTTAATTTTTTTCAGTAAAAAGATTTTTGTGGAAAGCTTTTTAAATATCGAAAATATACTTTTAGTGGTGGCTGAAAAATGAAATATAAAGTAGTAATCAGTAAAGGAAAAGATGGTTGGTACGTCGTCGAATGCCCATCCATACCTGGCTGTGTATCACAGGGGAAGAATTTCGAAGAGGCGCTGGAAAATATAAAGGATGCAATTCAAGGCTGTTTAGCTGTCTTGAATGAAAAGATTGAAATAAAAGGAGAAGAGAAGTTAATGGAAGTAGCTGTCTGATGGCAAAACTACCAAGAATATCTGGCATAGAAGCGGTTAAGGCTTTTAATAAAGCTGGATGGTTCGTGGCAAGGCAAACAGGTCATACCATAATGGTAAAACATAGCTCTGTAGTTACACTTTCTGTTCCAAGACATAAAGAACTTGATAGGGGCACACTCAGAAAGCTTATCAAATTTGCTGGTTTAACCGTTGATGAATTTGTTGAGTTGTTACAACGGTAGGATGTTTTACTACGATGCCCCGGTGATTCATTTGAGCTGGATTGTTTGGGTTGAGGCTATCGTTAATCCGTGTCTTAAAAATTCCTATAAGATGATGCAGTCCAGGTAAATCATTGTTTGTGAGTTTTCTGAGGTGCAGCACAATCAACACATTGTTTTTGGTTCTTACACAGGCAGATTTATAAGATCTGTATAAATATTTACCAGAATATTTTGTAACTGTAAAGTATTCTGCAAGTTTCATCGCAAAGAAGATCAAGGGAAAAACGAGCAGGATACCGAGAGCAGCACTTTCCTCATTTAAAAGAATGGTGCACCGATCATTCGTGGGCTCTGGGATGCTACCATAGATCTGTTGGTCATGGATCTGGAAGCTGTTGGGAAATATATTGGGACGTAAGAATTACAAGGAGAAACCAAAATATTTATAAGAAGAAAAACGCTAACGAGCCCTGTACCTGTAAGTACGGGGTATAATGACTTTAATATATGAAGCCGATATAAATTTTAAAAAGGTGAAAAATAAGTGCAAAAGAATACCATAGTGGGCTTAATAGCCATAGTAGCGATTGTAGCAGCGGTGATATTCGCGGGATGTATTGGAGAAAAAGCAGCGACCCCTCCACCAAAATATTGTAAAGGCGATATTATTACAGATAAACAAGAAGGTGTCTCTGAGTTAGTTATTCTTGATTACGATAGGAAGTACTGACAAGTATAAGACAGCATGTATATTCAAGGGTATACTCAAAAGCGATAAAGATGAGTGGGCATATTATCTTTATAATGACAGACATTGGAAAGACCGAAATGCGAATGACCGAGATTTTAGAGAGGAGTACTATCCAATCAAAATAGACCATGTTGATCTATCAACGATCATGACCGATCGCGAATATCGAAATCAGGATGAATATATAGAGTTTTTATCACAACCTCAGTATTATAGAGGCGATGTTATTATGTGCAAAAATCACCTTCATGTTGTTCTTGACTACAACGAAACTACAGATAAGTATAAAACAGCGTGGGTACTGGATACCGCCATTGGACTTTGTTACGCTTTCCCTGAAGAAAGTTCAACATTCGGAAGATGGCAATCCCGTGAATATCTGGAAGATGACGTACTTTTCATATATTTAATATATGGTAATGGTAATGTTGATCCATCGACAATTAAGAGTCGTGAGGAGTATTATAATTGGAAGTATTCGTGAGAAGGTGTATATAGAAATATGAATATTAAAGACAGGGAAGAGAAGATCGCCGATATTATCAGAGAGTATTCAAAAGGTGGTGGAGACCCTAATTGGATTAATAATGAAGAGAACGGGGATAACGTATTTAAGAGATCTTTTACTGCTATCCAAGATTATACCGCGGATTCTGACCTTGCTCTATGGTATCTTTCGTTTTCACAGTCCTTTGGTAGATCTATGGGTCCTATGCTTAGGAAGATGGCAGAGATGTGCACTTCCGGGGAGAAGGAATTGATCACTTTGGAAAAGGATTTCCCTCAGGGGTGTCCTTATTCTAAGCGAAAAGAGGAGGTAATTAAATCTATTTTGGGTATAAAATTCAATAAATATGAATCGAATAAAGAGATAATTAAAGAGATAAAAAAACGTTACAGATCAGAGAAGTTCTATCATGAAGGTGAATGGTGCAGACAGGAAGCATTCGAGAAATGTGAATATAGAAATGAATGTCCTGTGAATGAGTGGAAAAAACTGATTAACGAATTTAAACTCCCGAATAGGAAAGAGCCAAGAGTGTTTTTCTATTATGATACTTTATGTCTACTGAATAATGCTGAGATATCGAGTTTCAACGAGCTTTTTTCAAAGATAAACGCATTGACTGAGAATAAAACCAGGAGAACAATAATTATCAGATCACTTCTGGAGCAGATACGGGGGATAAGCACAAAAGCAAGGATGTTTCTTCAGGTGAAGAATCTATCTGGCGACATAGATCTCGATGACTTTGAATTAATTTTTGTGGACGTACATGTCGTTAGAGTGGCCGAAAGAATGGACTTTCCTTTTTATGAAAATGATCTGGTGGAAGCGATCAGAAAATTTGGCAAAGATTATAATCTCACTGCGAGACAGATTGATGTGGCACTGTGGGAGATGGGATTTGTATGCACTGCTAATGGATGCCTCCATGGGGTGGATGAAAAGAAATGTATTTTTCACGATGTTTGTTCGTATGAAGGAAAACAATAAATTAATCCCCTATATGCCTCACAATTCATTTGGGGTTGAGCAGCAGGGGCTTAAATGCGATAGGAGAGTAAAAAAAATAAAAGGAGGTGAACGAAAATGAAAGTTGTGTGGACGGCAGGCGATGTAGCGAAGGGACTAACAGGTATGTTGTTTGTTGGGTTCTTCATCTGGTTAGTACTGGCGATGTTTATTGGAGTTTGGTTGGCAACGATTTTTGTCGCGTTGTTTGTTTTTTCCTTTGTTGCCAGTAGTGACTGGGGTCAAAGCAAGCAGCCGAAGTGGATGAGAGAGATGCAGAAGAGAAATGAAGAACGGTTGTTCGGGAGGAAAAGATGAAAACAAAAAATTTGGTGGTGATGGTGTATGATCTGTATTGGTTAAGTGTGGAAGAAAAGGATGAAGAAAGGCGAGATCTGTGATTGACCTTCATACACACACGTTACTTAGTGATGGTGAGCTTATACCGAGTGAACACTTTAGACGTGCGCTTGTTAAAGGCTATACGGTAATTAGGATCAGAGATCATGTCAATTTCTCAAATATCGAGTATGTGATCGAGGCAGGACTCGGGGCAAAGCATGAGAATGAGTGGGATATTGAGGTTGTAGTCGGTGTTGAGCTTACACATATCCCGCCTCAGAAGATTGAAAAGATCGCATCAATGGCAAAACGTCTGGGTGCGGAAATAACTCTCGATTGCAAAGCAATCGAGTGCAGGAAATAAAGGGATATTGAAATGGAACACCGATTAACCACACCACTTACAAAAGAGGCAATTCTGAAATTAAAAGCAGGAGATATTTTATATCTCACAGGAAAAGTGTTTACCGCGCGGGATGAAGCACACAGGCACATCCTGGATACACTTTCACATCACAGGAAGCTGCCTTTTGATCTCACTGGTGCTATGATCTATCACTGCGGTCCGCTCTTAAAAAAGACTGAAAGCGGCTGGCAGGTGGTGTCAGCCGGACCAACAACCAGTGAAAGAATGACACAGATGACGCCCGCACTGGTAGAGAATACTGGCATTCGTGCCATAATCGGGAAGGGTGGAATGAAAGGAATTGCACCATTATTTAGAGGAAGGTGCGTATACCTTGCATACACTGGTGGCTGTGCTGTTCTCGCAGCAGAAGGAATATCAAGAGTAATTAATGTTCACTGGCAAAATCTTGGCATGGCTGAAGCTGTGTGGGAATTCGAGGTAAAGGATTTTGGACCACTTATCGTTGGCATTGATTCCTATGGGGTGGATTTATACGAAAAGGTGCTCGAAAAAGCATCAGAGGCATTGAAGGCTATCGTAATGGCATCCAACAAAGTAAAACCACTCATGAATCTGGCTGCAAGCAAGAAACGCAAGGACACCGCGGCTGCTGAAGCCGGGATCGAGGATGGAGGACGTATGCAGCAAGCGATGTGAGTGCCACGATCATTCCATTCTCTCGAACACTTCATGGCGCTGCTTAAAGTGTGTTACAATGTCCTGTGCGACCTGTTTTACCTGATATTTCTTGCAATCCAGAGTCTCTCATTGGCATACAGCACCTCAATATTGCTTTTTCCATCCTATGTTTGGTAAACGGTAATTTGATTGTCGGGTAATTTTTTGTCAGTCATATTTTTCCCTTGATGTGTTTTATCTCGTTGTCAAAATCTGAAATGTAATTTATATCCTGTATAACCCGATATTCTTCGTATTCCTGCTCAGCTTTTAGCTTTGCTTTCAATGCGCTGACTTTGCCTTTATCCTGTAATATCGGGTAGCTGGATAATTCCAAAAAATTATGGAGAAACTGAATCCAGTCTTCCATTTTCATTAAAATCTGCCGTTGTGCCCGGTTTTCCGCCAGATCAAGATAGGCAGAGATGATTTGATTCAGTTCCTTTATGTGGGCCTCGTTTAAGTAATTCTTTGCAATGGAAATATCGGACTTTATTATTTTCCCGTCCGGTGCCCGCTTCCAGTTTGTTAAACCCATATACATCTTTTTTGCATCCGCAGAGTCATAGATTATTTCCGCAGCGGTTTTTCCGGTGATTGCCCAGTGGAGTTTATTCTGAACCGTTGCGAAAAAATCTTTTGTTACTGGCGCGTTTTTGTCATAATCGACAGCAAGCGCGTAGATGTCAGTGATCTTCTGATAAAACCGCCGCTCACTTGCACGGATTTCCCTGATTCGCTCAAGGAGTTCCTCGAAATAATCCCTGCCGAAAACCTGGTTGCCCTGCTTGATCCGTTCATCATCCAGGACGAAGCCTTTGATGATATATTTTTTCAGGGTTTTTGTCGCCCAGATGCGGAACTGCGTAGCCTGATATGAGTTGACGCGGTAGCCTACCGAAATGATGGCGTCGAGGTTGTAGAACTCCAAATCTCGCACTACTTGCCTCAAGCCTTCTGTTTGAACTGTTCGGAAATTCCGAACAGTTGAATCTATCTGCAACTCTCCTTCTGCATATATTTTCTTAAGATGCTCGCTGATCGTTGCTTTCGATTTTCCAAACAGTTTGCCGATTGCTTTCTGGGTGAGCCAGACGGTTTCATCCTTCAGAAATACTTCTACATTCACGTCTCCTTCATTTGAGGTGTAGAGGATGAAATCTGATTGTTGTTTTACAATATCTCTTTTGTCCATACACCAGCCTCTTGTTGCTCTAATTGTGCCCCAACTTCACCACCAATAAGCTTCGGCAACAGCGTATCACGCAGTTTTTTGGGGGTGCGGGTTTGTATACAGTTAGCGGTTGAGTTTCAAATCAAGGATCTGGCAAAGCAGATACAGTTTAGTAGATAAGCAAATGTTGATTGGAATGCCCCTGATTTATTCCAATGGTTTGGCGGTTGAGACTTATAGATTTTTGATTTCGTAAGATTTCAGTATTACCTCGTCATTTAGGTAACCTGTATGGTATGTTTTTCCTGTTTCAAGGTCGTTTACTGTCATTTCCGCAGGGGCAAAGATGTCCACATCAATCTTATAGAAATCATAATCTGCTTCTTTAAATATTTCGTAGAGTGGCCTACCATAACTCTCTGATGCACTGGAAGTAACCTTTTTGAACATACTTTCGTCAAAACCTTTTAGAGTCAGGTTGACAGAACCATAATATATTACACCATCATTGGTTGAGCCCATTGCTTTCGTATTATCACTCAAAACTGGTGCAATTGGTGCTACTCCTGCCCCACAGATAATCTTATTAGTATCATATCCAAGTTCATTCAACTTATGGACGCCAGCTTCCACCACCCTGCCAGAGACTTGCACAGAACCTACAATCGAAGCAGTTGGAGCTACCAGTGCCACAATATTTTCAACATCAATTCCACATTCCTTGGCAATAAATCCCATCACCTTTTCATCAGGAAGCTCATTTGATTCAAGAGCAATGACAGCACCGTCAAATTTGTCATTGTAACCAATGCGTTTATAAATTTTCTTTGGCTTTAATGATAATGCACGTGCTGGGCCTGAACCCATCGCAACATACTTATCCACATTGATCTGCCAGCCAGCCATCTGCGAGGCAAGACACGAAATGGACGGGTGATCTGTCGTGACATCAATAAAAGATAGTGCAACATCTCCAAGTTTATGAACACTGATATTGCTTGTGCCAAGACCACCCATACACACATCAGTAAACATCAAACCAGCTTCATAACTTCCAGTGACATTGACACCACAATCAATGACTGTTGCCTTATTTTTAAGCTTTATCTCTTCTACTTTGAGTTCTTCTGCCCAGTCTGTCATTACTTCAGTAATTTCTAATGCTCTTTCATTTACGCTCAACATTGTAATCGCCAGAAGGTAAATAACAAAATCAACATATAAGGCTTTTGGGTTTTAAGGCTTCAACCAGGTTTATCAATTAAGATCGACTCGCTCACCTGTTGCCATGTACACGACGCTCTCACAGACATTGGTAACGTGATCGCCACTGCGTTCGAGGTAGCGTGCTGCAAAGGTCAGGTGTGATGCGTTTTTTATCTTTGTTGGGTCTTCTATCATATAAGTGATGAGTTCCCGGCGTACCTGATCAAAGAGGGCATCAATTTCATCATCTCTTTTTGCAGTTTGTTTTGCAAGTTCACTATCGCAACTCTCGAATGCCTGCATGGTAGAGGTGAGCATTTCGCTACATATCTCAGCCATTCTTGGCAAATCTACCAGTGGTTTTATGTGTGGTTGTTTGATGGTGGACTTGGTTATCCATGCTATTTCAAGAGCAAGATCTCCTATGCGCTCAAGGTCGATAATGATTTTAATGGTCGATCCTATCAGGCGGAGGTCCTTTGCCATCGGCTGCTGCAATGCAAGGAGGGCAAAGCACGTATCTTCAATCGTTGCATAGAGGTTGTCAATCTCATCGTCTGAGTTGATCACCTCGTTAGCTTCATCAAGATTCTGATGTTTCAGTGATGCAATTGCTTTTTTGATATTATCTCCTGCCATATTGCCCATCCTGATCGTATCTGCTTTAAGTTTTTGCAGTTGCTGGTGGTATTTATTGCGTGTCATTATGTTACATCCCAACCTGCAAAGCTTACACTTTGCAGAAACTATTTCTCGACTGCACAACTTCGTTGCGCAGAACCACACACTCAGTGTGTGGAATTAACTCTCGACTACTTCGTAGTCGAGGTGTCATGTTTTATCCAAACGTTCACAACTTGGCTCGTGTTCATTCTTGTGTCTGGTAGTCGAGGTGTCATCCAAACCTTCCTGTTATGTAGTCTTCCGTACTTTTCTCTTTCGGTTTTTTAAAGAGTTTCTTTGTCTCATCGAATTCTATTATCTTTCCATGAAGAAAGAAGGCTGTGTAGTCTGATACCCTTGCTGCCTGCTGCATGTTATGGGTGACTATAATTATAGTGTAGTGTTCTTTAAGTTTTACCATGAGGTCTTCGATCTTGCTTGTTGAGATTGGATCAAGTGCACTGCATGGTTCATCAAGGAGTATAATGTCTGGCTGCACTGCAAGGGTTCTCGCGATGCACAATCGCTGCTGCTGTCCCCCGCTCAAGCTCAATGCCGAGCGATCGATTCGATCCCTGACTTCATCCCACAAAGCTGCATTTTTTAAGCTTTCTTCAACGATTTGTGCAAGCTGCTGCTTATTTTTTTCACCATGTATTCGTGGGCCGTATGCAACGTTTTCAAATACCGATGATGGAAAAGGGTTTGGTTTCTGAAATACCATGCCAACCTTTTTTCGAAGACTCACCACATCCACACCCTTGTGGTTGATATTTTCGTTGTTTAAGAGCATTTCGCCCTCTGTTCGTACCGTTGGTATCAGGTCATTCATTCGGTTAAGACAGCGTATGAAGCTGGTTTTTCCGCAGCCTGAAGGTCCTATGAGTGCTGTAATCTTTCTCCTTGGTATATCCAGATTGATGTTTTTTAAAGCTTGATTGTCTGCATACCACAGGTTAAAGTTTTTAACTGATATTTCGATTTCTTCATGGTTCATACGTATGCTCCTCTTTTGCTCTGTTTATATCTATAGGTTATGATTTGTTTTTATTACCCTTGCAGTTTTTTCTGGCATTTCCTTCGAAGGATGATTGCTGCTGCATTCATTGTCAGCAGAACCAAAAGAAGCACGATGATTGCTGCCGATGCAATATTTGCAAATTCCGGTTGGGGCCTGCTGATCCAGTTAAATATCTGTATTGGCATGGCTGTGAAAGGATCAAGAGGTGTTTGCGGGGTGAATGCTACAAACGTGAGGGCTCCTATCATTATCAATGGTGCGGTTTCCCCGATGGCTCTTGAAAGTGCAAGGATGCTGCCTGTAAGTATCCATGGCATTGCTGAAGGCAGTACCTGGTACCTGATGGTCTGCCACCTGCTCGCTCCAAGCCCGTAGGATGCTTCCCGGAGTGAGCTTGGTACTGCAGAAAGAGCTTCTTTTGTGGAAATAATAATTATAGGGAGCACCAATAGCGAGAGTGTGAGAGCACCTGCTATCAGACTTTTTCCAAGCGAGAGTCCCCGAACAAAAATGGCAAGACCAAGGATACCATAAACGACACTCGGGACGCCAGCCAGGTTGAAGATATTAATTTCAATAATCTTTGTGAGACGTGATCTTGGTGCGTATTCCTCAAGGTATATTGCTGCACTTACCCCTATAGGCAGTGCGAGAGCCGCGGTTAGCAATATGAGCCAGATTGAACCCCAGAATGCTGATTTTATGCCTGCCCTTTCCGGAAAGCGGGACGGGTAACTGCAAATAAAATCCCAGCTTAACCATGAAAATCCTTTTACAAATATATCACATAACAGTAAAGCAAGCAGTACGATGCCTGTGATGGTGGAAGCAAGGCAGATGACTGCAAAAAGCTGGTCTTTTCTTCGACGTTTCTCTTGCAGGTTCATTACTCGTATACCTCCCGATAGCGTGATCTTATCCACTGACTAACAAGGTTCATCCCAAATGTCATGAGAAACAGTACCATACCTATTGCAAATATGGATTTGTATGCTATACTGCCGGCAGGAGTATCTCCAAGACTTACCTGCACAATGTAAGCAGTCATTGTTTGTATGCTTTCAAAGATGTTGAGTGTTATGTTTGGTGTGGCACCTGCTGCAAGTGTTACTGCCATAGTTTCTCCTATAGCTCTTGAAATTGCGAGGATAAACGATGCAAGAATTCCGGAAAGAGCGGATGGCAGAACAACTCTTGTTGTTACTTCATATTTGGTAGCGCCAAGAGCATAAGCACCTTCCCTGAGTGTGTGTGGCACACTTCTGATTGCATCTTCGCTCAGGCTTGATACCATCGGAAGTATCATTATCCCAACCACGATGCAGGCACTTGCGGCGTTAAAGATCTCTGTTTCTGGTATCAGTTTTCTGATGATGGGGGTTACAAACAGGACTGCAAAGCATCCGTAAACTACAGTAGGTATGCCAGCAAGCAGTTCTATTACTGGTTTAACGATTCCGCGTGTGCGTTCATTTGCATACTCACTTAGATATATAGCACTCGTAAGTCCCACCGGAAGGGCAATAATGCTTGATCCTATCGCTATAAGTAATGTACCATTAATGAGTGGCAGCACCCCAAAATGAGATGGTGTATAAGTTGGCGCCCACCTTGTCCCGGTTAGAAATTCGATGATACTTACGTCTCTAAAAAAGGAAACTGTTTCAGAAAGTAGTACCAGCACAATACTGATTGTAACGAAGATGGATATTAATGCGCATACAAAAAGATAGCGTTCAATAATCTTTTCCTTCACACTGTTATAGCTATGCACTGCCACGTTTGCAATCCCTTCAGTTGTTGTGTCCATGCAGTAGTACTTTCAACAGAGATAAAGTTGGTGTTTATGTTTGGGTCATAGATTGCCAGTCCCTCGCTCTACAAGATTTGCTCTGCGCGATCTTTAAGTTTTTCGTTATCTATACGTATCAATATCAAGGTTACTGCTAACGTAACATACGCTGCAATGTTTAACAATAAGGGAAATATAACGTCTGTGCCATGTATGCCGCCACCGCCTATTACCAGCGGATGGTGTGCTCTCCAGAGTCTAATTGAAAGAAAACTTAATGGCACACCCATAAACCCAACAACTCCAAACACTGCTGATAACCTGGCTCTTTTCTCCGGCTCTTCAATTGCCTGTCGCAACACAAGATAAGAGAGGTACACAAGAAATACTACAAGTGATGTGGTGAGCCTGACATCCCATAACCAGTAAACTCCCCATGCACTTCTTGCCCAGATGGATCCGCTTATCAGTGTGAGTGCTGCAAATAACACACCAACCTCGGCAGCAGAATATGCTCTAAAGTCCCACAATTGTGCCTTGAATTGCTTCTGCAAATCATGGACGGCACGACCGCTGGTTCTAAGATACATGACACTCGATAAAAACATAATAGCAAAGGCGATATATGCGGTCATTGCTATTGGCAAATGAAAATAAAAAATTTTAAAACTGCTTTGATAGTCATGCCACTGCTGGTCGGTCATAAACTCCCCGCGTTCACCAGGATTGACCGGAACAGGTGCAATAGTAAACACCATGATATTGGCGTACATGACTAAAACCAGTGACAAAAACATGAGAAATTTTTTAAGTGAGACGGTCATTTGCGAAAGTCATGGTTTATATTCCATAAAATCCTTTGCATTTTAACGATAGATGTTGAAGAGGCTGTCAAATTAGCTTTAAAAGTTCCGGTTTCTAATTTGATGGATCTCTCTACTTACTTATAAACAGAAAATATTATATACCATAATTAATAAGTTTTAAGTAATGTCTCGTAAAAAAGATAAGAAAGAATCTGAACATAAAAATCGAAGTAATCTGTATTTTTTTATTGGTTTAGGTATATTCTTATTGATAGCTTTTATGGTAATTGTTCCAACAAAGACACATCACTATGAAGTTGAAGTTTCTTATACTGATACTGAAACATATACTGAAAAAGAACCTTATGAAATGCAAGAATCATATCAAGTACAAGAACCTTATCAAGATGTAGAATATTACACAGATAATGTTCCTTTAGAGCAAAGTGTTCCTTACACTGATTACGAAACAATTGTGTATAATGCCCCGTCTGGACAATATTATCCTATTTGTGGTTCTGATTGCACATGTACGGATTATAGTTCTTGGACTGGGAATTGTATTCAGTGCACTTGCTTAGTTGCAGTAACCAGATATAAAAATCAAATTGTTCATCAAGAGATCCAAAAAGAAAGACCAGTTACTAAATATAGAACTCTAACAAAATACCGTACCGTTACTAAATATAGAGATGTCGAAAAAACAAGAGAGGTTATGAGAACTAAAATGGAGCCAAGACAAATGGAAGTAAATTGGATACTTGGCTTTAAAATGCCTTTTAAATTACACATTCCATATATTTCTGATGAAAATGAATAAATTCCATATATTTATTGTGATAATATTATTATTTGTCTTTGCAGTTTTTGGATACTATATTTATTCATATAATCAAGATTTTCAACAAGATTTAGCCGAACACCAATCAAATATTCAATCAGCAAAAAATAAGCAAGCTTCTATCGATAAACAATTTGAACAAACACAGCAACAAAAAGAGAAATCGTTAGAACAACAAGAAATCAGTCAAAAATTGAAAGATGAAGATGGGGATGGTTTAACGTATGAACAAGAGATTCGATTAGGAACTAATGATAATGAAAGGGATACAGATGGGGATGGAATTGATGATAACGAAGATAAGCATCCTGCCGGTGGAGGACAAACATACAAAATAACTGTTTATTGGACACATAGGGGCTTACCCCATTCAACACAATTTGGAATTGCAGAAGATAAATATTGGCACTATAAATCTCAACCAAGAAGTTCTTGTTGTGATGACTGGGCAAAATTTGTAACTCCCGATGATCCAACAATCCAGACCATAGCACAAGATGTAGCTGATGCTTCAATAAGTACAGGAGATACAAACAAAGCTCGAATAGCGATAAACTTTGTTGAATCAATGGTTTATGAATATGATATTGATTATATTAGCCAACTAGAATGGCCTAAATATCCGATAGAAACCATAATAGACCAAAGAGGGGATTGTGAAGATACTTCTTTTTTAATGGCATCAATTTTAGAAGCTCTTGATTATGATACAATTATACTAATTTATTCTGACCACGCAGCAGTTGGCGTCTGGTGTGATAGTTGCTCTGGAACATATTACAATTATGATGGTAAAAAATATTTCTTTTTGGAAACAACAGGTTACGCAGATAATTGGGAAATCGGTAAAATCTGGGGAAAATACGAAACAGAATCACCAAGAATTATTTGATTACTATACCACGCAGCAGAGCTTGCGGTTGGGACAAGCCACGGAGCGAGATTTTTTTTAACGTATAGGAAAGTATAAACGCAGAACATTCTCTTGCTGGTTATTTTCTGCACAACGAAGTTGTGCAGTTTTTTAAGCGTGGGTATATAAGAACATTAATGGTCGAGTTGAAACATGCAAGCCCTTGCGTTTATAAAATATGATACAACATGGTGCTTTGCATAAGGTATAGAAAGAAATTATTTGAAATGATAGATATGCTTTTAAATCAAAATACCAAGTTAATGTCTTTATTATGAAGCAAATTTACATGGACTGTGGTGCAACAACCCCTGTTGACCCGCTGGTCGTAGAAGCAATGCTTCCGTATTTTACTGAAAAATTTGGCAATGCTTCAAGCCTTCACAGCTTTGGCAGAGAAGCAAAACAAGCTCTTGAAAGTTCAAGAACAGCAGTGGCAGAGTTTATTGGTGCGAAACCAGAAGAGATTATCTTTACAGGTGGAGGCACTGAATCAGATAATCTTGCCATAAAAGGCACTGCCTACGGGCACAGAAACCATGGAAGACACATAATCACAAGTGCAATTGAGCACCATGCTGTGCTTTATACATGCGAGCACCTTGAAAAGCTCGGGTTTGAAGTAACATACATTCCAGTAGATAAATATGGCATGGTAAATCCTGATGATGTGAGGTCTGCAATCAGGGAGGATACGGTTTTAATCACTATTATGCATGCCAACAATGAAATCGGTACCATTGAACCTGTAAATGAGATTGGCAGGATTGCAAAGGATAGAGGTATATATTTCCATACCGATGCAGTACAATCGGCAGGTAAGATACCTGTAAACGTGGATGACCTGTGCGTGGATTTGCTTTCCATCTCAGCACACAAGATATATGGTCCAAAAGGGGTTGGTGCATTATATGTTCGAGGTGGGACAGACATAGAGTCGCTTGTAGATGGCGGTGGACATGAACGCACTCTTCGTTCAGGTACAGAGAACATCCCTGCGATCGTTGGTTTTGCAAAAGCCTGTGAACTTGCACACCAAAACATGAAAAGCGATGCAGCACATCTTAAAAATTTACAAGATAAGATAATAAATGGGATTTTGAAAATAGAGGGATGTTACCTTAATGGACATCCAACCAAGCGACTGCCAAATAATATTCATGTGTGCTTCAACGATATCGATGGGGATTTACTGCTCTTAGAACTTGACTGCTGTGGTATTGCAGTCTCAACTGGTTCAGCCTGTTCTTCAGGGTCTCTCGAACCATCTCATGTATTGCTTGCTACTGGCTTGAAACCAGAGGGAGCGCGAGGATCACTGCGCATAACACTTGGCAGGGACAACACACACGAGGATGTGGAATATTTGCTTGAAAAACTCCCCCCAATTATAGAGAGCCTGCGAAAAACACATTCTCTTCCGGAATAGCCGGACTGATGAAGAATTTCAACCGCGCAACCCTATGAAAAGGTTAAATAGGTTCTTTGCTAATTTAACATACTGGTGAAAAGTTATGGATATAAGTATTGGAAAAAAACAGGTTGAAAAAACGATTGAAAAAACGATTGAGCATGCACCAAAACCGCCAAAATATGTTGAGGATTTTATACACGAAGGTGTGAAATTTTTTGGTGGAGTGGCACCAAAAATTGGGCTTGAACCATACAAGACACCGGCTCTTGCAGTAAGTGCGTCCGAGGATGATGAAAATTATTATGTATACTGTGATATGGCAGGCATCAAGAGAGATACCATAGAAATATATGCACTTGGTGGCGGATTCACTATTTATGGAGAGCGCGTTATTCCTGATAATCTTGAATTCGGCAAGAAGATAAATGATGACATTGAATTCGGCAAGCTCGAAACATGCGTTGGGATAGCACTTCCAAAAGAAATTAGTAGTATCAAGACAGATTTTGAAAACGGGATGCTAAAAATAGTGATACCAAAATATAAAGGGCGAAAGATCTCAATAGAATAAGCCCCACTCTATTTTTATATAGCTGTACAGGTACGATAAGATTATTATCTGTAAGCTCTCTCATAAACTTCTATTATGAAGCTTTCTAAGTTTGTTGAAGTACTGGAAGATATTGCACCTCTTAATTATTGCGAGGATTTTGATAAAGAGCGTATTGGGCTTGTTATTGACACCGGTGGTGATGTAAACAAGGCTGCTGTTTCACTGGATCCTACTAATTTTGTTTTTGAGGAGGCTGCAAGGCTTGATTGTGACTTACTGATCACTCACCATACATTGATCTTTGATTCGATATTCAAAGTTTCAAAAGTGTTGTCTAATACGCTTAAGATTGCCCTTGCAAATGAAATATCCTTGTACGTTATGCATACCAATTTTGATGCAGCACCGGGCGGTGTCAATGACATTCTTGCAGAACTGCTGGGTCTGTCCATGGTAGATGCATGCGGCATTGGACGCGTTGGCTTTGTTGAAACGATGGATATTAAAGAGTTTTCTGCTTTTGTAGCTAAAACGCTAAATACGCATGTCCAATGGATTGGTAACGGCGATGTAAAGCGTGTGATGGTTGTTAGTGGCAGTGGCTTTAGCCAGAAGTATATTGATATGGCTGTCGAAAACGATGCAGATGTACTGGTTTCAGGAGAGCTTCGCCACAGTGCCATCCGTTATGCTGATGCCGTGGGATTATCACTGATCGATGCCACCCATTATGCTACTGAAAATCCTGCAATGAAACGTTTGTGCGAGATGCTGCCGGTCGAGTCAGTGTTTATTGAGCACGATCCGGGCGTAAGTGTTCTGTTAAAATGAAGACTGTACTTGTTGTTGGTTATAATACTCGTCATATCTGTGCATCTGCAAAGAAGGCTGGTTTCAATGTTTTTTCGATTGAGCATTTTGGAGACCGTGACCTTTTTGAGATAGCAGATGAAGTGGTGGTATTTGAAGATTCCCAGGTTGATAATGATACTCGCGAATCTGATATTGGTGAATCAATGAAAAGATTTGATTATGATGCTCTGGTTTGCGGCCCTGGTTTCGAGCAGTCAAATTTTGGTACTGAACTTTCGGTGTTAAATAATGATAAAAAGCTTGTTGAAAAGGTGTCTGACAAGTTCTGGCTTTCAGAATATCTTACAGAGATTGGAGTAAAGCATCCTTCTACTTTTCTTTTAGAGGATGTGGTACCTTCGACACTGAAGTATCCGGTAATGGTGAAACCGCGCTCTGGTGCTGGCGGGGTAAAGAATCTGCTTGTGCTGAATTCTGAGCAACTCGAAGAAATCAAGTGGTCTTTTAATGATTTTATTGTACAGGAATATATTGAAGGTGTTACTGCAAGTGTGTCGTTGATTGCAGCTTGTGGGGAAGCTTGCAGTATTGGAACAAGTGAAGAGATATCCGGTTTTCCATGGCTTACTAATATTCCATATGCATACTCTGGCAGTATTACTCCTTCTAATTATAAGCACGTGGATGTGATGAAGGAGCTTGCCGAAAACGTTGTGTGCGATCTGATGCTTGTGGGTTCAAATGGTGTTGATTTTTTGTTAAGCGATAAAGGACTGTTTTTACTGGAGATTAATCCACGTTTCCAGGGCACTCTTGAAACAGTGGAGCATGCTTATAAACTCAATGTATTCTCGATGCACGTGGCTGCCTTTTCCGGGGAGCTTCCACAACCGGTTTCTGCAAAGTGTTTTGCAGGGAGAGCAATACTGTTTGCAAAAAATGATGTATGGATTGATCAGAGAATGTCTGATTTGCTTTTTGATTGCTATAAAAAAGAAACAGCTTCTGATGTGCCATGGCACAACACATTAATACTAAAAGATAAACCTATAGTTACGTTTTTTGCAGCAGGTACAACACGTGCTGAAACACTGACAAAACTAAGAAATATAACGAATGAAACGAGTAATGGTGATTTATTTTGATTGATTTGGACGATACAGTCGTGTGTGGCTATTTTCATAGTCTCGTTGGAGAAGAAGGCATGAAGGTAATAAGAAATATGCCTGAAGGAGAAGTAACCGATGAAGAGATATCAACGGTAACTGAAGTGATGCTGAATGCGGTAAGAAGAACGTTGTTTTTTTTATATGAGAATCGTCTTGCATCGTACCGGCGAGAACGTGATACCAATAGCGGATGGCTAACATATTTGTGGAGGGTGGATTTAAGTCCTCTTGATAGTCTCCTTGAAGATGAGCGAAAAAAGCTACTCGCAAATCTTGAAAAACGTTTATTGTTTGAAGAAGAAAACATGTTCTACACATGTAAAAACGAATGTGGAAGATGCTTTTTTGGTGATGCTGCAGAACTGGATTTTGTTTGTCCGAAATGCGGTGAAAAATTAATGCACCACGATAATGAAGAAGTAATAAAAGTAATAAAAAAGCGGATTTTGAAGCTAAACCCAAAAGATGTAAACAATGACCCCGATACCACAATCGCGTGAGCAGGCACTTTTTTTTCTAGAGCAGGTTGGAACCCCGGAAGGTGTGATAAATCACTGCAAAACAGTTGCAGAGGTAGCAGAAAACATTGCCAAGCAGATCAGCTTTACTGTCCCTGTCAACATCGAGCTTGTTATCATTGCTTCGCTGGTGCACGATATTGGCCGCTCAAAATCGCATGGAATCAGCCACGCAGTAACAGGTGCAAAAATCGGACGTGAGCTTGGGTTCACAGAAGACGTGGTTAATATTATTAAACGACATATCGGTGCTGGCATCGACAAAACTGAAGCAATTAAACTTGGGCTACCACCAGAAGACTACACTCCAAAAACGATTGAAGAGAAAATTGTTGCACATGCGGACAATCTTGTAAAAGGCACACAAGTTCAAACCATTGACCAGTGCATACAAAATCTGAAACAACGATCGGTTGATAAACAGGTAATTGAGCGAATTATATCTCTTCACAATGAATTGTCTGCTCTCTCCAGGAAACCATTATAGTTTTTCAGGATCGCTGCCAATTACTGCTGTCCACCACCAGCGTGCCATATCTACAAGGTCAAGGCTGAATAATTCAGAGAGTCGATATTCTTTATTCTTACTGCTGATTAGACCAGCACCTAATAATTTGTTGCGCATTGAATAAAAAGAAGAGCGGTTAATATTAAATTGCTTAATCATATCTTCCCACTCAGATATTTTAATCGGATCGCCTGCTTTTTGACGTTCCTCTACCATGAGAAGAAATTTGTTGGCACGCATGGCAGTTGCTTCTTCCTGGAATAACCGCCGCATAAGTTCATAGTAAGGATCACGAGAACGGCTTATACGATTACTTGATGTAGAACGTACCATGATGGTGGTCGCGGTACGATGAGCATCTTTTACAAAAGTCATAGATGAACTGGTTTAGAGAGTGCACCCTGTACTATATCTACATATTCTTCTTTTAAAGAGTATACTGTTCGTGTTTTATAAGAGAATTTATGTGCTTTCAAGATTCCAAGCCTTGAATTGATGTATCCAACCATGGATGCAACTGCTGTATATGACAACTTGAACTTTGTGGAAAGAGTTTTATGAAGCTTATCTACGGTGAATGTTTTAAGACTTATCAGAATCTTTAATACCTGGCTGCGGATTCCATCAACATCGAGTTCAATATAACGTTCCAATCGCTTTTTGATTCTTTGCCTGAATGACTGCATCACGTTCCTCTGAATATCATAGATTTCCCATTATATATATAGTTTGTGTTTTCAAAAGGCAATCAATATTCAAATGTCTCTCCTGGCTCCAGTATAATTACTTTACTGTCACACAGGCTGGTTACAAGTTCTGCAAATTCATCTGGTGACTGCTCGATTACTGGAAACGTGTTATAGTGCATTGGTATTACAATATCCGGTCGTATCCAGCTTGTGGCGATGGCTGCTTCACGAATACCCATGGTGTAACGATCTCCAATAGGAAGAAGTGCAACATGTGGCCGGTACAGCTCTCCAATAAGACGCATGTCTCCAAAGAGCGCTGTGTCGCCTGCATGATATATTCTGGTTCCGGCATCATCTATGATAAAACCAGCAGGACATCCGCCATCAAAGCCAAATGCTGAATCATCTATACCTGCAGAATGTATTGCTTCTGTCATTGTAAAGCGCACACCTTTAATGGTGATGCTTCCTCCTTTATTCATACCCTCGCACTGTATTCCACTTTGTGCAAGGTATTTTGCAATTTCGTGTATAGCTACAACACTGCAGTTATGTTTGCTTGCTATGTCTACTGTATCTCCAATGTGGTCTGCATGTCCATGGGTTACTGCTATTATATCTGGTAACACGTCTATCGTGGCTGCCATAGGATTGCCACTCAGGAAGGGATCAATGATCGTTTTTTTGGTTTCACTTATTTCAAAACATGAATGTCCATACCATTTTATTTCCATCACGTATCACACCCTTATAGTACAATATTTATCTTTCTGTGTAGGAAAATATAAACGTTGCCATACTTAAGAAAACTTGGATCTACTTCATTTTCATTGTTTGTACTGGCAGAACTCATCGATTTATAACATGGATTTCGCAAGAGATAATGATAATTCCAGACTCCTGCAAATGTTTCCACTAAAATGCTCGCCATGACCTGGATACATTACATCAACATCCAGTTCCATTAGCCGCTCAATCGAATGTACAAGCGCTTCCGCACTGCCCCCATATAGATCTACACGACCAACCCCACCGCCAGCAAACACAGTGTCTCCACAAAAAAGACTCTTTGAATGCCGGTGGTACAGACAGATACTTCCTGGAGTATGCCCTGGAGTGTGAATCACTTCAAGCCCACCACCTTCTGCAAGAGGCAGGACTTCACGGTCAAAAAGCAGCATATCAACGTCAACCTCTGGTGCTGCTGCATCGAACATTACAGCAGCAGAAGCGTGATCATCACACAGGAGTGCTGCATCGTCTCTATGTATTGCAACCTTGGAACCGCTGCATTCTATAATGTCTACAAGCGAGCTTGTATGGTCATAATGTGCATGTGTCAACACCACCAATTCCAGATTCTTCAAAGATAATTTCAAGGCTTCCGGAAGTGCACCGGAAGCAGCAATACCAGCATCGATTAATACCTTGGAATCGGAAAGCAGATAGGCATTGGCACTATAGGATGATGTGTGAATTAATTCAACCTTCATAGAACACACAATAAATAACAAACAACTTCAAATTTTCTATAAAAAAACAGTTTTTCTTGTCAATGGCACTAGTGTCACGTCAACTTTCAAGTGTCAGATAAAGGCGAGATAATTTTATCCGGGCATCCTCTGCAGTGAATTGCCAATTCACTTTTGCATTTCTGTTGTTTCTGAATTCCTGCCATGCCAGCACCTCTTTCCAGACAACCTCGATGTCATCGATTCTTCTGTTTAAACACTGTCCTATGAGCACGTTCAACTCAATCTCGGCCATATTCAACCAGCTCCCATGCTTTGGGGTGTATACAAACTCGAGTCTACCCAATATCACTTTTGCCTTATCCGGCCGAAACGTTTCATAAAGCGACCCTGGGTCGTGTGTATTCAGATTGTCCATCACCAGCGTTATCTTCTCAGCTCTTTTATACTGATCTGCAATCTCTTCCAGAAAACAAGCCCAGTCTCGCTTGGTTTTCCTTTCGGTGATTTTCACCATGCGCGTTCCTGCTAATGGCTCACCGGCGAGAAAAATATTGCACATACCGCAACGCCTGTATTCATAATCATGCATGTTCGGATGCCTCGGCGTTGCAGGAATAGGAGTTCTGGTCTCTGTAATCAGCTGCTTAGGTGATTCGTCCATGCACACGACAGGATATCGTGGATCAAACGGACGCTTGTAAACATCCAACACTATTTCCATATTCGCGACAAAGTTGCCGTTTTGCTCCGGTGGAATTACCCACCCTTTTCGTTGCCAGGGCTTGATTTCGTTTTTTTTAGGATGCAGCGTATCGTTTCATGGGAAACGCTGTCGATATAATCAAGCTCAACAACCTTGTTGGCTAATAACCTCAGAGACCATCTCGCAAAGCCAACAGGCGGATCACTGCAACTCAATGCAACCAAATGGGCTTCAAAATCGCCGTCGGCTTTTTTAGCATAGACGCGGCTTCCTTTTCTACCGTTAAGGGCAATTTCAATACCTTCCTCAACAAATCGCCTCTTCACGCGGTCAATCTTTCTCATACTTATGTTCAGGGCGGATGCCATTACTTCGTTGGTCGAACGTTTCATCTGATACTCACCCTCATCGCACCCGAGTAGAATCAGAGCGTTGAGGATTTTCTGTGATTGATGTTTACCTTTGGAAGTGAGTGCGTCAAGAGTTTCGCGCTCCTCTTTGGCAAGTGTCACGATGTATTTTTTTCATATTCAATCATCTCAGATTGAATATGAAGGACACGTGTTATATTCTTTGCGACATTACAGGGTTGACGTGACACTAGTGTCACGTCAACTTTCAAGTGTCAGATAAAGGCGAGATAATTTTATCCGAGCGTCCTCGGCAGTGAATTGCCAATTGACTTTCGCATTTTTGTTGTTTCTGAATTCCTGCCATGCCAGTACCTCTTTCCTGACAACCTCGATGTCATCGATTCTTCTGTTTATAGTCACGAACCAAACATTTAAGACTTATAGATGCCATACACCGGACCATGGTAAAAACAGAACAAATTCAAATAAAGAGACATCTGACGGTTCAAGATTTGTCCAAACGCATCAAACATCTTGAGAAGGATACAACGGTGTTGAAGAGGCTATATTTTATCAAGCATAGATACAATGATAAAAGTGTTGAAGTGGCTTCGGATTTTGTTGGTGTCAGCAAGAACACAGGTTATATTTGGCAAGAACGATGGAATGAAGAGGGATATGATGGCATCATACCAAAATTTGCTGGTGGCCGACCATCAAAACTAACAGCTTCTCAGAAGGAGAAATTAAAAAAGATTCTTGAAGATGGTGGCAATTGGACAACGAAAGATGTACAACTGTTAATTTCCAAGAAATTTGGTGTAGAATATAGTGCAAAACAGATTCGTATAATATTGAGTAGATTTGGAATGAACTATTGCTAAGCCATATTCATTCGATTATCGAAAACCAAAAGATGCAGAGTATATTTTAAAAAAAGATTGCCAGAGGTAACTGATAAAGACATAATAGGATTTTTTGACGAATCATCCCCACAAACAACATCCAATACTCAAAAGCTATGGTCATTTGGAAAACCTGTCATCTATAAAAATACCAGTAAACTTAGGGCAAATACCTTTGGTTTTTATCCAATAAATGGACGATCAGTTATTGGTTTTCGTAAGCGTTCAAAAAAGGAGGATATCCGATGTTTCTTAAAACGGATTCGAAAGGCAAATCCAAAAGGAAGGATTATCACAATACTGGATAACTTTAGTTCTCACAAGGCAAAAATAGTACAGGAATGTGCGGAGAATCCGGATATTGTATTTGTGTACCTTCCTACATATTCTCCGGATCTCAATCCAATTGAATATATCCGGAAAGATGCAAAGAGGGAGATTTCAAAAACGTTCATAAAAAACTTGAATGTATTGAAGCGTGTAATATCAAAGGTGTTCTTTGAATGTTCAAAGAAATTAAGTTACGCTAAATCATGGATTAATAAATTTGCGCCACACATTCAAAAGTCCTAAATGTTAGGTGTTTGACTATAGATGAGACATAAACTTGGCAATAGATGGTGATGTAAAATATTGACCTTTTTTTCCGATATATCTCATCAATTGAATTTTTATGAGAACGGGCTAATTCATCGCTATAATGTGATAAAGAATCTTCATTTTTCATATTCATCCTCTGCTTTTGGGAATTAGATTCCAATTGATGCTGCCACAGTTGCATGCTACACCAGCGGTTTTCATACCAACAGTGGTAAGTTTAAAAGTACCACCACAACTACCACATACGAAAAGATTGCAAAAATCTTGGAAAGCTTCCTTAATCGGTCGAAAATCATTCTCCGAGAAAAATATCCAGTTATTATAATGTACATTTGGATTAATTCCCCATTGTTCAGCATGAGTTCGAGTATATATCTCCTTTCTAATACTATCAAGTTCATCAAATTTTTCTTTTACTTCTATATTACCCCACGAACTTGCGGAGTTCCTTCCTTTTTTAATAATATCTCGATATCTGTCCATCAATGGAGATATAAAATCTCCAAGATCAAGTTGCCCATTTAACTTATATCGAACTGGAATATGTAATGAATCACATACTAATCCAAAATATTCTTCCAATCCTCTCCGCAATCGAGCCGCAGCAGAGGGCACATCATTTTTCTCCAAATCTTCTTCAATTTTAGTCCACATATCTGCTTGATAATTGACCTGTGGCCCGGTATCTACATTCCAATTGTAAAACTCAATCAATCCATTCCTATCAATGACTCCTTCACTTCTCATTTGATTAGCCCAGGTCTTATCATGAGTTGTTATCAAGAATTGCCTATCGGGAAAAGAAGAAGCGAGTATACGACAAATACTTCTTCGATGACTTGAATCAACGGACATCACAACATCATCAAGTATGATTAGATCAATTAGCCCTTTTGCCAATCGCTCAGATAATGCTAGATAGAGATATAATCCCATACTATCTTGATGTCCTTCACTATGGAGAGCGTGCGGAGGAAAATTTCCCCTGTCATAAAAATTAACCTCAAAATTTAGGGCAGCCCCATCGGGTGCAATAGTCGCAGAAAAATTCATTTCATCCGTTCCATGCAATTCCTTATAGAGGTTTACAAAACGTTCTTTGACTTCATCATAAAGACGTCCTAGCACGGTATCCCTTGCATTTTCAAACTCGTGCAATAAGATAGCTGCCTTTTTATATGCGGTATTTGAAATTATAAATTCTGTATCTGCTTTTTCAAGAGCCTTTAAATTTTCTTCAAGCCGTGTTAACAAATCCCAAGCAGTTTGTTCTGGCGTTACCGAAGGTGCTTTTTTCTTTACGATTTCAACAAAAGAATCTAATTTATCGGTAATTTCATCCGGTACAAGCAATTTTTTTACTTCACTCATAGTGAAAACGGACAAAGGATAGCCATCAAAGGCGTTATTTAATGCCGTTGATAATTTATTTAAATTGCCAGACCATAAGGCAAGTTGTTTAATCCAATAATCTTCCCCAATCTTCCCTAATACATCAATAACATTACTTAAACTTCCATCAGTCGTGTTCACTCGTTCTGAAATAGATTTAGATAATTTTAGAATTGTTTCTTTATATTGTGAAATGGTTTCTATATCTGATAGTTTCTTTTCAAGGTGTTCTTGTAATTTACCTACGGCCCAAGTTGTATCGCATAATGGACAGTTTCCTGTACCATCAATCATTGAGATTCCAAGTTCTATCAATTGATTGCGATTGAAAGCATTTAATAATTCTGGCTTTGAATGGATTGATGTTATTATTTCTCTTAGTTGTTTATCGTTCTTCTGAATATCATTTTGACTTTTTTCTTCTAATATTTTCTTTAGATTCTGTATGTCTCGTTCAAATAATGTGATATCAACAGCTTTATCTTTTGATATTGTAAGGGGAGATGAAAGATCACTCTTTAAATTTTTAGAGGAAATTGAAGAAATCTCTTTACCCCCTAAGTTTTTACGAGCCTTATTAATAGCCTCTAAAACGACTCTTTCTTGAAATGTACTCTCTTGAATTGTTGCATTTACAGCACCTTTGGAAGTATTTATTGCCTGTTCTTTAGCTAGTTTTTCTTTCTTTAAGTCATTTTCTACTTTTACGAATGCTTTTCTTATTTTATCTATGTCAGTGATATTCAATAAGGCCTGAATTTCACGGGCACGAGTGCTTCCATCTGATGTAATATATTTTAAAATATCACGTCTTGTTAAAACATGTTCTCCTCTATGAGCAAGGGAAGTAATAGGTTCAAGATGAGATTTCATCTTATTTTCATATTCTAACTTATTAGGCTGATCCATGCTCCGTTTTATTTCAATAGGCTCCGTTATCCCCGGAACTTTAATAACAGCACGTACAACAGCCTCTTTTGGCTCATGGTCTATATGTGGGCCACACTCATTTAGTGTGATACTCCTTGTGCCCTCGCCCATTAAGCGAGAAATTCGACCAGTTAAAAGAAAGTCGATTGCATCGACAATAGCACTTTTACCTGAACCGTTTGGACCCCATATTACAAAATTTTTACTGTTAGGTGATAATTGAATATGGGTTATACCACGTACATTCTCGATTTCAAGCTCAATTAGTTTCAAGGTCTTCCCCTCTGGCATCTTTTAATGTATCGATTATTTTTTTTGCCTTTGTTAAATCACCATTTTCAAATAGTGTTTGGAAGTTTGAAATTGTTTCTTCATCGAACTCTTCTCTTTTTCTGAGGTTTGAAATCATTTTATTTAGAATTGTATCAACTATTGAAATATTATGGCCTTCATTTTCAGTCATTTCTTTTCCCCCTCTATCTGTTCTTCCATCATTATCTCAAACTGTCTTGAAGTAAGCCAGCCTTTCTTTTTGCAGAATTCCCGGTACTTGGTGTACAAGTCTTCATCAACGCTGAGGGTTACATTCTTTGAAGGCATGTTAATCACATTTGACGCCAAATGTCTGCAAATGTATATAAGTATTCGGTCTTCTCGTCAATGGAACACACCCTCCCTCTTTTGAGTAAGAAAAAATTTGTGTCGAGCGTAGCGAGCCGTTTAACAGCCGTTCATAGGTGTTCGGATAAGAGACGAATCATGATAAATCAGGGGAACACAATAAACTATTGGGCAAAGTTGAGATTGGGTTCCATCCATGACTGGTTGTGATTTTAATGTGCATCAGGATTTGCCAGAGCCTTCAAGTCGTCAAAAACGTGAGCAATAAATCACCAAAACTTCTTAACCGAACACCAATGAACAGCTGTTATAAGATAATCCCAATTTGTGGTGATGTCTTTCCCAGTTCGTCTTTCTTTTCCGTTAAACGAAGGCAACAACGTCATGAATTTACAGTCTCCTTTCCATATCTGTTACATTAACGATTTACCCCTTATAAAGTTGTGCAGTCGAGCATAATGTGACAGCAGCCTGCACGCCAAGACTTATGTACTATGAATCCTGTAAGAGATGATACATTCCTGTTAATTGGAATGCTTCGCACTTTGTGCGGGGCTAAAATCTTACAACCATGGAGGCAATGTAAGCATTGGCTAATAATCCTGATAACACTGAAACAGACGAAGATATTCAGCACATCGTTAGAATAGCTGAAACAGACACTGAAGGTAGATCGCCGGTAGTATATTCACTCACCGGTTTAAAAGGAGTGAATCACCGAACTGCTCGAATCCTTGCTACATCTGCAAAGATAGATCATAAAAAGAAGATGGGGCACCTGGGTGAAGAAGAGATCAACCGTCTCAAGGATGCTGTTGCAAAAATCGAAACAGTTCTTCCGGCATGGATGCTGAACAGGAGAAAGGACTTTCTAACTGGCGAAGATCGACACATCTATGGTGGTGATATTGCACTTGTGTTACGAGAAGACATTAACACGATGAAAAAGACACATTCCTATAAAGGAAGTCGTCATGAAAAAGGACTTAAAGCACGGGGGCAACGAACAAAATCCACAGGAAGGCGCGGTGCAACGGTCGGAGTGAGCAGGCGAAGAGTAGGGTGAGTATATATGGGATATCCAGGTAAAAATCGTAAAAGTTATGAAACGCCAAAACATCCATGGCAAAAAGAGAGGATAGCAGGCGAGGTAGATTTTATCAAGACCTACGGTCTTCGGAACAAAAAAGAAGTGTGGAAAGCACATACCATCCTTAAAAAATATAGGCAGGCTGCTATGAGGCTCCTGGCTGAAACAGCAAAAGGTGAAGTCAGTACTCACATCAAAAGAGAGACAAACGACATACTAACAAGACTAAAAAAGTACGGTATACTAAGCGAAGAGGGTAGTCTGGATGATGTGTTAGCCCTTGAGGTACCATCGATACTGGAGCGAAGGTTACAGACCCAGGCGCACAAACAGGGAATTACGCGTACAAAAAGGCAGGCACGTCAATTCGTAGTACATGGGCATGTGGCAGTTAATGGCTGCAAAATCACTGTACCAGGTTACATGTTAACAAAAGATGAAGAAATGCACATCAGTTATTATACATCATCACCTCTCAACAGTGAGGATCATCCAGAGCGCCCGGAAAAAGTCATCCAGACTGTAGCCCTCGAAACTACAGATACAACACAGGAGGAGTGAACATACAATGGCAGAAGAAAAATGGGGAATAGCTCATATTTATGCATCATTCAATAATACACTGATAACAGTAACAGATATTTCAGGCGCAGAAACAATAGCAAAGATATCCGGCGGAATGGTCACGAAAGCTGCACGTGATGAAAGTTCACCATACACTGCCATGAAAATGGCAACACAAATATCAGAAAAGCTTAAAGATAGAGGGATTATCGGCATTCACGTAAAAGTGAGAGCCCCGGGAGGAAACAAACAAAAAAATCCGGGACCTGGTGCGCAGGCAGCTATCAGAGCCTTTGCACGGGCAGGCATGCACATAGGCCGCATTGAAGACGTTACACCCATACCACATGATGGCACTCGTTCAAAACGCGGCAGAAGGGTATAAAAAAATGGAAATAGATGCCATTGAACTTTCTGATAGCAAAGCAAAAATAATAATAAAAGATACAACCAATGCATTTGTAAACAGTCTGCGAAGAGTGATGTTGTCAGAGGTTCCAACTCTTGTAATAGACGATGTGAACATCTATGACAATACATCAGTATTATTTGATGAACAAATTGCCCTGCGACTTGGACTAATACCTATAAAAACTGACCTAAAAAGCTATAATCTCCCGGAGGAGTGTTCATGTAATGGGGAGGGTTGTACCATGTGCCAGCTCTCTTTGACTCTCAGTGTAGAGGGGCCAAAAATGGTTTATTCAGGTGATATTATATCATCTGATCCAAACATATATCCAGCGGATCCAAAGATTCCAATAATAGAATTAAAAGAAGATCAGAAGCTCTTTTTAGAAGCTATAGCAAGACTTGGTCTTGGAAAAATCCACGCAAAATGGCAAGCAGGCGTGGCATGTGGGTATAAGAACCTATCAAAAATTACCATCACAAACTGTGACGCTTGTGGTATGTGTGTAGAAGCATGCCCACAAAACATTATAGAATTGCAATGCACTACTGCTGTAGTCACTGATCCCTTCGAATGTACACTTTGCAAACTCTGCGAAGATGCATGCGATATTGATGCCATAACCGTGGATCAGGACGAAAGTGTAGTAATACTTAACTTTGAGTCTGATGGGTCATACACAGCGAAAGAACTAATAATAGAAGCTTCAAATGTACTGCAAGAGAAGGCATCCACTCTTAAGCAAATCCTTCAAACACTGCAATAATTACACATTTTTGTGCGAGGGTTGCCCAGCCAGGTCAAAGGCGACAGGTTGAGGGCCTGTTCACATAGGTGTTCGCGAGTTCGAATCTCGTCCCTCGCACCTTACACGCAACTGCACAACTTCGTTGTGCAGAAAATAACAGGTAACTTTTGATTCCCAATTGCGCAAGCACTGCACAACTTCTCGTTGTGCAGAAACAATTCTCGATTGCGAAGCAATCGAATGCAGAAAATAACGAATCCTGATTGTAACTTTTGATTGTACAGCGGGGCATGTTTCGTGCCGTCACTTTGCTATTCGGTCTTATTCAAAAATCTAAATTGACATACGTTTTAATGGTATCATATTTTACAAACACAATGGCTTGCATAAATGAATATTGTTTTAACCATCTCATTATATGACATTTTTACGTCCCCAATAATCTTACCCGATTACTCTCACGTTATCCACGCGGATGGTTGGTGTGATGATATTTCCAAGGTTTCTGATGTCGTCATCTGCACCGCTGATATTTTTAAGAAGCTCAAAGATGTTGCCTGCTATCATCAGTGATTTTATTGGCTTATCCACGCTTCCTTTATTGATGGTAAACGCGTTTCTGGCTTCTACTGAAAAATCACCGGTGATCGGGTTTGCTGTGTGGGCACCGATTAAGTTGTTTATGATTACACCTGTTTTTGTCTCTGTGATAATATCTGATGCCGGGTGTTCTATGATGAAGTTTCGAGTAGAGATTGCTGGTGTGTGATTGTAGCTGTGTCGTATGGCATTGGCAGTGCTGTTGACGTCTTCCTGGTCTGCTGTATATTTATCATACAGGTAACTGTGAAGTGTGCCGTTCTGGATAATCTTTGTTGTCTTTGAAGGACTGCCTTCATCATCCGCGGTGGAACTGTTAAGTCCTCCTTGAAGCAAGCCATCGTCGATGATTGTGAGGTGTTCACTTGCTATTCTGGTGTGTAGTTTGCCTTCAAGGCTCGAGCGTTTTTTCTGAACGTTTTCTGCACTAAAGGATGGTATCAATGTGTGTTCTATCAGGTCTGATATTGCTATTGGCTGCAAAAGAATTGTTTGTGTTGAAGGCTTGATTGTTACCGGGTGAAGCGATTGTTTCGATAGCCTAGCTGCCTGTTTTCCAATCTCATAAAAGTTTATTTTGTTAATATGTCTTGAAATATCAAAATCGTAAGCTGTAGAGCTTTGCTCACCTTTTTTGCTTATGGTTTCGATGTAACCACTTGTAGCAGTAGTGTGCTCAGAGACGTTGACATTATTGCTGTTAAGTATTTGTTGGCTTGCTACTGCACAGGTAAATCCTCCTGATGTTGGAGCAGTATCAGGTATGCTTGTTGCACCACGTATTATTTCAAGGGCATGCTCGATGCAGGTTTCAACAGTGATCTCTTCAATGTTTTTATCATACAATCCTTTTACTGCCGGACAGTGTGTGTGCGATGGGAGTGATTTCCATCGTGTGTTTGCTGGGCGTATTTTTGCACTCTTTACCGATAACTTCGCTGCATCAGCAATTTTTCCAGGGTTGTTGGTGCTTGCATATCCAATCGCACCATTGACGATTGCCCGCACTCCGATTCCTTCTGTACTGCTCTCTTTTGCTACTTCAATGGTATCTTTTTTCATGTCGATTGTGGTGCTACGTGCTGATAGATAATATACTTCCACCTCGCTGGCTCCTGCTTCTTCAGTGAGCTTGAGTGCTTTTTCTATATTTAGCATCCAGTGCCTCCAACGTTGTTTCTGCACTCGATTGCTATCACAATCGAGAATTGTTTCTGCACACGGAGTGTGTAGTTCTGCACAACGAAGTTGTGCAGTGTTTCTTCTATATTTAGCATCCGGTTCCTCCAACGAGTGTGTTTGTTACAAGTACGTGTGGTGAGCCGTCTGATACCGGAACAAGCTGTCCTGCTTTGCCGCACTGCCCTGACCGCATCTTGAGATCGCATCCAACGGCAGCAACATTTTTGAGTATCTCAAGGATGCTTCCTGAAAGAGACACATCTTTTAGAAGTGTTGTCAGTTCACCATTTTCAATCATATATCCTCGCTCGGCACTGAACTGAAAGATGCCATCTCCGGGATTTACCTGTCCCCCGCGTGAGCCGATAAGATATACGCCATTTTTTATCTCATCTTTCATTTCTTCAAAGGTGGTACTGCCGTTTTCGAGGTACGTATTACTCATGCGGATGACTGGCATTGAATACCCCTGTGCTCTGGCATTGTGCGGCGTTCCTCCGAATTTTGAAGCACTCTCCCTGTTGTGAAGGTAGTTTTTGAGCACGCCGTTTTCTATCAAAACAGTTTTGCCTGACTGTGAACCTTCGTCATCGAACGGATAGTAGCCATATTCATGCATGGATGAGTCGTCACATACTGTAACAAGCGGCGATGCGATCTGTGTATGAAGCTTGTCTTCAAGTACCGAGTTTCCTTCAAGCACGTGGTCAGCTTCTGCTGCATGTCCCACTGCTTCGTGGATAAACACGCCTGCAAGTTCAGTATCAAGTATTACTGGCATAACTCCGCCTTTTACACTTTTTGCATGAATGAGATCGATTGCGATATCTGCGGTCTTTGATGCAATCTCGCAGGCATCGTGTTTGGCAAATAGTTCAAAACCGGATATTGCAAAGCGATTATCCCGTGCTATCTGGTAATTGCCATTCTGTTTTGCAACGGCTGCAACGGTAAATCCGATTCGCGGCAGCGTATAGCTTGCCTTAATCCCTTCCGAATTTATGTATTCTACAGTAACTTCTGATTCCATATAGGAGGTACTCACGCTTGTAATACCTGGTTTCTGTGCTGCTTTTGCTACCTCTTTTACCAGCTCGAGTTTCTCTTCAAGATCAATGTCTTTGAAATCTTCCTTGACTGCAGGAAGGTTTTTTATTTCCGGTTGGTTGACTATCGCCAATTCAACCTTTTCTCTTGGTGTTTTCCGGTTGGTTGATAAAGCAATTTCAGTTGCAGTTGATAATGCCCTCTCTGTGTGCTCAATGTTTTCAGTAGTTGCAATCCCCCAGCTTCCGTTTATTAATGCACGGATGCTTGCGCCTGTAATAAAGTTGTTTGTGGTCTCTTTAATCTCATTGTTATCAAGGACTATTGAAGATGCCGTTACCTCAACAGTTCTAATGTCATAGAAATCCGGTTTCATTTTTTACACCTTTTGTGGTGTGGGTGTACATGGCATCTCCACACTGATTGTCTTTGCAGCAAGTTTTTTCAGGGTGTCAAGGAATCCTCGCTTTTTTGTACCTACAAGACTGTTCTCAAGTACTTCATCAATGGTTGAGACCGGGATGATCTTGATTTTATTCCTGTATTCCCTTTCGATCAGAACATCTCCAAGATTCATTCTCGGGATGATGACTTTTTTAAGTCCTGCTTCTGCTGCTGCCTCTATCTTGTATGTAACACCACCAACTGGTAACACGTCTCCACGCACTGATAGCGAGCCTGTCATGGCTATGCTTTGGTCTACCGGTATTCCCTCTACTGCTGAAATAATGGCAGTAGCTATGGATATGCTTGCCGAATCACCTTCGACTCCTTCATAAGTTCCAACGAACTGCACGTGTATGTCCATGTTTGTGATGTCACGTCCTGTTATTTTTTTTATGAATGCTGATACGTTTTGAACAGCTTCCCGTGCGATTACTTTGAGTCTCCCGGTTGCAATCAGGTGACCTTCCGATTTAGACATTGTAGGAGTAACTTCTGCCATGATTGGAAGCACGATACCTGAATCTTCTCCCATCACTGCAAGCCCATTAACCCTTCCAATAGACACGCCAGAGCTTTCAAACATCTGATAGTCCTTCCGACGCTCAAGGTATTTGTGGGCTAACTGCTGCTCTACCGAGCGCGCAATGTGTTTTGCTTTTAACACGTGTTCAGCGGTTGTAAGTTCTGCATCTTCACTGCGAGCTATATCTCCTGCTACACGAATAAGTCCACCAAGATCACGAAGTTTTAATGTGAGGTGTCCTTTTCTACCTGCTCTGCGACTTGCTTCACGTATAATCTCTTCCACAGCGTCGCCTGAGAAATGTGGTATCTTGCCATCTTGCACGACTTCCTGTGCCACGAATCGCACGAGTCTTTTTCGATTTTCAGCAGTATCCGGCATGATATCGTTCATATACACTTCATAGCCGTATCCTTTGATTCGTGAGCGAAGAGCCGGGTGCATGCCTCGCAGCGCGTCCAGATTGCCTGCTGATACCATAATAAAATCACATGGTACCGGGTCTGTTTTGACCATGGCACCTGAACTTCTCTCTGATTGCCCTGTGATTGCAAACTCCTTCTCCTGAAGAGCAGTAAGAAGATTTTGCTGGGATTCAATCCGCAAGGTATTGATCTCATCAATGAACAGCACTCCACGGTGTGCTTTGTGTATTGCACCGGCTTCTACCCTGTCGTGGCTCGGAGTTTCAAGTCCCCCTGACTGGAAAGGATCGTGGCGTACGTCACCAAGCAGTGCACCTGCATGTGTCCCGGTTGCATCGATATATGGTGCAATCTCTTTATCTGCATTGGATACAAGGAGCTTTGGTATCATTGCCTCTTCCTTGGGCATGAACTGGCGCATCATCATAGCTATGAGCACTGCTGCAATAATACCCCAGAGCAGCATTCCGGTATAAAAGGAATAACCTATGATTCCAAAGACTAAAAGCATTACAAACATGTTTCGAGCCTGACCACGTTTTCGTGCTTCAATTCGATGAGCCTCTACGATTTCCTTGCCTTTGCCCCCAGGGACTACCCTGGTCTTTGGATTATTAGAGTCTTCAGTGTTGTGATAAACTAATACATCCTGCAGTTCTTCCTTTGGCAAAAGTTCTGCCAGTGCCTTTGCAAGCATTGATTTACCAGTGCCTGGTGTTCCAAGCATCATCACATGCCGCCTCTGGGTTGCAGCCTTTTTAACAACCTCAACCGCATGTTCCTGACCAATTACATGGTCTATGAGTTTCTCTGGAACCTCAATATCACTCGTGGATGTAAATTCCATTTCTTCGGAAATGTCTTCTTTCGTATTATCTTCCATAATTATCACAGACAACAGGATATATAAAATAGTAAAATGAATTATTGATGTAGACCAATTGATTAAGTATGATTTAAAGATATCGTATGTCTTGTTCTATCGTATGTGTTCTGCACAACTTCGTTGTGCAGGAATAATTCTTGATTGCGCTAGCAATCAAGTGCTTTTTCCACTGCTTCTTTATGAATTCTTGCTGATGTGTGTATGCCATCCTTTGTGCCTCGCACTGCCCTGCAGGGATAATGCTGTATAGCTAAGCCTATTGCAGATGGTGCTTCCTTCTCTTTTAGCCCTATAATTTCCTCTGCCCCGTAAAGTGTGCTTCCACAGGGTGCACAACGGAGCACTTTAACATTTTTAATCAATCCATTCTCTGTTGTAATGTCAAGCTCTGGCTTTCCAATGTATGCTGTAAACTCGTTTATTACATCACTTTCACCAGGCTCAATACTGCAGCACACATCTTCAATTCGAAGATCAACGTTGTATTTTTTTGCAATTCTACGATCGTGCGTCACATCACATCTAAAAGCTGCCGCTGGTATAATAATAGCTTTTACCCCACTCCTGGCGGCAAGGTCAACGATTGCTGAGGTTATATCCGGGTGAAGAGAATAAGTAATTAATAGGTCGCAGTTAAAGATGTCATGTTTTTCAAGTTCGTCTACTATCTGGCTGGCATCTTCGATAAAATCAGGAAATATTTCCGGCACCTCTGCGGTTTTGATTGTAAATGGGGTTATGGTGCCAAGAGTTTTGATTAATCGCCCTCCATATTTTCCACGCTGTATGACACTTACTGTAAGCATTCGTATGTGTTTCCTTTCTCGATTGCTAGCGCGATCGAGAATTGAAAGCTACCTGTTATTTTCTGCACAACGAAGTTGTGCAGTGCGTTAAGCATATTTAATCTCATCTTTTATTACCTTTTTCCCATGTGCCTGTGGTATTATCTTGCATTTACCACCTGGATAGTTGCGTGTGAATGAATCTATTCCTTGTTTTATATTAAGTCTATCAAGAAATATTGCAAGGGCTGCTATTTCTGAATGCGGCTGGTTGCCAACTGCAACATTCAAGTCTGCAATCTGGTACAGTTCTGATGGCACCTTTTCTGCACCAACTATTATCAACAGTTTATCATCTGTGTGTATCTGGGGCAGTGCCTCTTGTATGCTAACGCCGTACATGGTCAGGTGTATAATTTTTCCACCGTCCTTCTTCCACTGTACTACTCTTTTTTTCCAATCAATATTGTTATGTACAGTGAAGTTTCCACCCCAGCATTCTGTTACTTTTTCGATGCTCTCTTTCACATGTTTATCGCTTCCGGCAAGAAGCATGCTATCTGCTCCAAGAGCTCTTGCTGTAAGTCCTACGTGTGTGGTTACCCGTGCATCGCGCCATTGCCTGTGCCCGATTCGAAGGATTGTGATATTCATGCTTTCTTTTCCTTTTCGTTGTCTGTGCACTAAACCGTATCTGTTTTTTTATAACTTTCCCTTCACAGGTATGCACTTTTATCACCAAGATATCCCTCTGTGGTTTATGCTATAAAAATTCCAAATTATACTTATGGAATAATATATATTGAAGATGTTGTCATAAAAAATAGATACGTTTTTAAATGTACAGGAAAGTACAAACTTTCCTGTACTGTTAGTTAACACGAATAATAGTTGAGTGTTTAGGATGAAAATCAATCCATCGAAGCTCTGAGATTATGACTGAAGTTTCAAGTATGATTATCTCTCACAAAAAAGTTTGCATCAAGGACATGGAGAGTGCATGGCATGGCGGTCTTGATGACCTACTCGAGCATTTAATGGCTCATCAACTGGTAGAAGAGTGTGCGGTAGTCAAGACATGTAACCGTGTTGAAATTTATGTCGTGTCTCTAAAAGGTAGCAAGGTGCTTCTTAATTTTGCAAAGCAGATGAACGTATCTTCTCGAATCATGGATTTCCTTGATCACGATGAATCGCTATTGCATCTCTTACGTGTATCTTCTGGTCTTGAATCCATGATCATAGGAGAAGACCAGATACTTGGACAGGTCAAAGAACTATACAGCTTTGCCAAAAAAACGGGTGCTACCGGGCGGATGCTTGATACTGCTTTCAGTAAGGCTATACAGGTGGGCAAGCGAGTCCGGAAGGAGACAAACATCAATAAAGGCTCTGTATCTATTGGTTCTGCTGCCGTGGAGCTTGCAGAAGATGTGTTTGGAGATCTCACTGGTAAAAATATTATGGTCATCGGGGCAGGTGAAATGGGCACTCTCGTAGCAAAATCACTTGCAGGAAAACATCTGAATGTGGAGTATGTTGCAAACAGAACCTTTGAGAGAGCAAAAAAATTAGCAGAAGAACTTGGCGGCGTGGCTGTGCCCTATGATAAACTTGTTGATTATACAGATCACTGCGATGCGATTATCTCTGCCACTTCTGCGCCACACAGCGTGCTGACAAGGGAGATGATGCTAAAAGTAATGAGCAGGCGTGACAGAAAGATCGTACTGATTGACATTGGAAATCCAAGAAATATTGATCCAGGGGTTGCAAGCATTGAAAATGTGGTGCTGCACAATATTGATGATTTGAAAAGCATAAGCAATCGAAATCTGCAACAGCGAAAAGAAGAGGCAAAAAAAGCTGAAAAGATTATTGAAGAAGAACTAAGACTGCTAAAAATGCAATACAAGCGTCAAAAAGCTGATAAACTGATTTCTGCACTATATAGCAAGGTAGAGGAAATAAGAAGAGATGAATGCAGAGCTGCTGTCAACAAATTAAGTGCTTATCACACTATGGGAGAAATTGAGGAGAAAGTCCTCTACAACATGACACATTCTTTTTCAAACCAGATACTTGCAGAGCCAACAAAAGTCCTGCGGCGTGCAGCAGAGCATGACGATGAACGTCTTCTTGAGATAGTAACAGAGCTTTTCAAGCTTGATGGTTCGAGAGAACAGAAGCGATGAAAGATAATCACCAGCAATTACCACTGAGATACTACGAAAATTCTGGTTGTGAGCCATTACTAATATATAATAGCAGTGCCAAGTGGTTAGTAAAATTGCGTTTGAACAATGATCGGTGATTTAGTTATGAAAAGTTATCTTATGGTGTGGTTCAGCAGCGAAGGCGGTAGGCCATCTGAAATTACGCGGCGGTTGATGTCAATGGGCTTTAAGCCTATACAGGGTGCTTATGACTATGTGTATGAATGGGACAGCAGTGTAGATGTAACTGAAATTCTCAGATTCGGGGATCGGGTGCAGATGACACTTGCTGAGCTTGGAGTAATGTTCAGGCTTGAAACCGTGGACGCATCAGTAACTTCAAACTGAAAAAAGTAATGAAATTATCTGACAACCCTTCAGGCAAGAAAAGGGATGAGCCAAGTAGAGTAATTCAGAAAGCAACTAACAACATTAGAGATATCCTCGCAAGTCGTGGCTTGAGTGAAGAAGTACTCGTATCTACAGCAATGGAATTGTATGTACCGCATCCGGGAATTGCGACACGAGAAAAAGCAGAAAAAATATTTAAAGGGGAAATTGCTCTTGCTTTTTCCGATCCGAATCTCTGCCTATTATTATATGCTGCCCTGCTGTTGGAGGATGCAGGGATTAAGGGAGAGCTTCCTGACATGCCTTCCCTGTCCTACGAACAGGATCTTACATACCTGATTGTTGATGAAGTTCTCGGGATGACCATTGCTATGTATATTGCGGGACACAAAGGCAGTTTTGAGTATGTTCGTTTTGATAAGAGGAAGCCAGGAATTATCGGAACTCTTGGTCCTTTTATGGATGATGCGATTGCAGGTTTGATTGGCGGAGCATCATCGAACATGTATACTCGCGGAATTACGGTATGAAGGATTTCTTTCTGGCTCTTCGATCCTGTTTTGGGTTTCTCTCGACCATACGTGTTGGTAACTCCGTGGATGGAATTGACGCTCTTATGCGACACATCTATCTTTTCACTGTAGGCGGGGCAGTAATAGGTGTTATTGCTGGCGGCATCGGATATGCGACATCGTTATATTTTAAACCAGCGGTCACTGCATTTATCACGCTTGCGGTATTGTATTACCTGACAGGTATTAATCATCTCGATGGACTTGCTGATGTCGGTGATGGAATAATAGTACAGGGTGATTCCAGACGAAAGATTGAAGTGATGAAGGATGTCGCAACCGGAGCGGGGGGTGTTTTTTTTGTGACACTTGCACTGGTTGGAACTTATGCGGCTATTTTTACTGTCTCCCAAACGAATCATATCCTGCCTGCCATGATTGTAGGGGAAGTATGTGCAAAACACGGCATGCTGACCACGTCTTTCAAAGCGAAAAAAATACATGGAGGGATTGGTTCAATGAATATTGACGGCACCACTTCTATTAAATACCTGATAAGCCTTGCAATCACACTTGCAATCTGTACCATGCTGTATTCTATATATGGTATAGTCGCTATAATAGTCTCCACAATCGCAGCCATTGCAGTTAGATCTGTTGCAAACAAACACTTTGGTGGTGTCAATGGTGACGTAATTGGAGCTACGAATGAAGTGGCACGCATTGCAGCATTATTTACATTAGGTGGAGTTATGTCATGGACGCTTTTATAATGGCTGGAGGCAGAGGTACCCGTTTAAATAAAGGTGAAAAACCATTGTTGAGGTTGCTTGGCAAGCCCCTGATCACTTACTCAATTGATGTACTCAAAAAAACAAGTCTCATAAACCAATTTTTTATTATCACATCTTCAAATACCCCAGGGACAACAAATTGGCTCGCAAAATATTACCCTGAAATACCGGTGATAAAAACACCAGGCGAAGGTTATGTACCGGATATGGTCAATGCGGTTAAAAAAAGTGGAGTTAAGGGGGCACTGCTTGTAATCATGTCAGACCTGCCTCTGATTACACCAACATTGATTGAACGAATAATTCACATCTATAAAGAAAAAGGAACAGATGCATTATCAGTGCACCTGCCTATTGATATATGCAAAAAATTCGGACAGCGCCCGGATACGGTATTTCACAAAGATTGTGAACTGATCGTGCCGGTTGGTATTAATATTTTAAATGTAGATAAAATTGATAGTGAACAAGAAGACTACAACTACCTGTTAGATGAAACAAATATGATATTAAATGTTAATACTATTGAAGATTACTACATCTGTAAAGAAATACTTAATCAAAAAGGAGTACAATAAATGCCACATCACATCAACTTAAACGGAAAAAGCTACCATAAAAATACCCTCCAATTACTGCTTGGAAAACACAATATAGAACATGAAACAATACAGGCAGAATACCAGATATTAGCAGAAGCCGTAGAACACCCTTTTCATCTGCCGTATCTGATAGAGCAGATATACCATAAGGAAATATCAGATGAAGACACCTACCGACTCGCACTGCTTCGAGTACAAATTGATGCCGAGCTTCACATGAGTGAAGACATCCAAAAATATCAACAGCGAAAATATGTAGCACAGGTAATAGAGCGTGTCGTCTATGGAAACCTGATGCTTGAAGAGCACACGCCTTCAACCGATGACGGTGACGAATATATAGCAGAGTAGCAGCGACTCTCGTTGTGATTATAAACGCAGACAAGCAGAGGCTTGTTTCTTTGCCATGCCGTAGTTACAGCTACCGTTGACGTTCATTCATCACTCTGTCGCAATTCCCTCTGTCTGAAGGATCATGAGTGCATCGAGGGACGTAACCTTCCCCTCGCCACTGGCATCAGCAAGATCGTCGAACGAGCGGCTGCCAACCGCGATTTCGAGCGCGATTGCGGCGCCGGGATGTGCTCGATGTTTTCGCCGCCCATGGATCCGGTGACGGGCGTCGTCAATGTTACATATAGTTACACCAAACATCATGGATGCCATATCTCTACAAAATCGACCCGTTCAAAATCCGAATCATTCGTTGCGATGTGCTTGATCCCCAATCGTTCCATGACTGCTGCGTGATATGAATCAGTGGTTATCAGCCCGAATTTAGATCCCAAATCCACCGACCTATTGAAATCATCGACACGCACATCTTCAACTCTTAGTCCACAGAGTGTATCGATATAATCTCTAAATTCCTCAATAATCCCATAACAAGCTCTGATAAACTTTTGATCTTTGAGTTTCTCGTGTATCTTCCAAAATCGATCAGTATCTAATAATTTCCCGGCTTTTGCGATTAACAATTTATACGAGACTTCATTAAGTACAGCAGGTGTCGTAATTGCCTTAATTTCCATATACTCTACCCGTTCAAGAAAATCGATGCATGCACGCCCATAAACCGGTTCACTCTGAGATACATAGATGAAAATATTTGCATCAATAAATATACTATCAGATAGATTAAAATTATCAAGTTTCATAAGAGTTTATCAATCTTCCAGCAGGTGCATATCATAAGCTTCATCGAGTTGTTTCACCGATAGCGGGGATTTTTGCAAGCGCCCTGCAAATCGTCTGGTGTTGCTTATGGATTGCAATATTACGGTATGCCCTATGATGTGTATTTGTGGAGTCCCGTCAATTCCTGCCTCCTTCAATATGCTTGTTGGGATAAGTATTCCGTCTGGTTTCTGGATTGTGGTTTGCATATCCATCACTCTAATTGTGTCTGTACTATTTATATTTCTATCGCCCCTGCTGCCGCTTGCAGGATCATGAGTGCATCAAG
>CAJHIS010000004.1 GCA_905067555.1 Candidatus Argoarchaeum ethanivorans | reverse complement strand
TCTGTGGTTCTCGTCGGTCCTTTTACTTCGATTGCTATATCTCCAACAACAATATCAGGCCTAGATGAACCTTTTTGCTGTTCAATATCTGCATTAGGAAATTTTGATTTAAGACAGCCCATTAATTCAAGCTGATATGGGAATTCATTACGATGGTTTCGTGATTGTTTGAAATTCTCTATTTCACCAATTATTTGATTGATTAGTTTTTCTTTTTCTCTCGCTTCTTCATCTTCTTTTTCCCACTTTTCTACCTCATTTGGTTTTCCCCATCTTTTGGATCCAAATCGGTCCACAAATTTAACAAAACCTTTCGCTTTTTGCCCCTCTTCATAAGCTCGTTCTTCCGCTTCTTTTTTCGTTTTATATTTCCAATACAAAATACATATCACCATTGCCAATACCATTAGACCAATGAAAATAGTAATTATTGTTGTTATATTTTGGTTTACCCATTCAATAATAGGTTGAATTGCATATACCCAAACTATGTAAACAAGAAATAGAAGGACGATCGCTTTTTGCCCCAATTCTTTTTCGCCGCGACTCAATGGTTTTCTTCTGCTACTCATAGCATGTCCTGCTTTTCTATCACATTTCAATAGAGCTCATTTTATACAAATCTAAATATTCTCAATAACCTTGTCAAGCATTTTCTTAAACTCGTCTGTATGCTTCCGACTTATGTTAACAGAACTCATTCGTGCAGCCGGGTGATAATATCGATCAATCGAAATGCATCGAACGATCGGATCGGTTGCAAAGTTTTTTAGAGCAATCAGGAATTGTGAGGTTGAATAGTAAATACCACCAAGCACTGCTATAAGATCGTACCCACCCGTTTTATCAAAACCCATCCAATCCCTGCTTTCAATGTTATTTGCAAGTTCATGAAGACCTGTCAGGTGGACATTCTCTGTGTACCCTCTATCCACAAAGCCTTTCATGCTGTGTGCTGTTGCTGCTATGGGAATTCCTTTTTTCCCGATGGCAATCGCTTTTTCTATCAAGTCATCATCAAGAATCTCGGAGCCAACGACGAGAAGCGGTCTCTTTGCATTCTTAATCGCTCTTCCAAGCGCTTCTGGTTGTGCTACTCTTGCATTCTCAGGGCCTGAAATATTTCCGATATCAAATGGTATTTCCATCCTAATTACCTCACTTGTTCTTCTTTATGAGTTCTTCAAGGTTTGTTGCGTCAAACCCGACATCCATCTTTCGCACAGGTCCTGAAAGTATCTTCTTTGCTTCAAGATCGACATCCCAGCCATGTTCTTCTTTCAAAATTCTAAGGTACTCCTCTTTTCTTGCAAGCGGGAGATCTGCTTCGCCTCTCACAAAGATGTGCCAATCGTCAGGATACACGCCAAGATACTTCATCGACAGGTCCATGTAATGCGTGAGCTTTACCTGCCTACCCATGCTGTTATCGGTTGGACGGAAGCAGAGTCTTGCAATGAGTGGGATCGCCTCTTGATACGTGTCTGCTGCCACAAGCATGTGTTCCGGTGCAGGCTCAATCTGCACTTTAGAGCCGTCTCTTGCATCATAGACCACCCAATCCTCATCAACATACTTTCGTCCAAGGTATGCTCTTCTGTACTTCCAGCCGTGTGGACCGATAACAACAGGAATACCTATTCGATTTACACCTGATGCAATCGATGCCGCTTTCTGGGACATTGCACCCCATGCCACACCGCACGCACCAACCCTGTTTAAGATGTAGTCGGCAATCTCTGCATAGTTTCCCCTGATGTTTCGTCTTGCATAGATCGCTGCCACTTTGATAGCTGCACCGTGAATGTGTGCATTTGAAACGCATGAACCAATATTGAGAACGCATCCGCCATCAAAGTCTCCCGGATATTTCTCATAGAGTGTTTTTCCATCCTTATCACGGTAGAGTGCAGCATCCATAGCGCCGCACCCGGTCAAAACAACGATGTACTTCCGTTCAGCAAACTCTTTTGCTATTCTGTACACATCTTTTGTTCCGTTGGGGTAGTTGCCGCACCCGACAATGGCAATAATTCCGGGAATTGTTCCAAGAACAAGTGGAGCACCAACCTTTCTAATCTCCGTATCACGCACAGGACCTCTTCCAACACGTATCATTCCCTTCTCTGATTTTACATAAGGAAGCGATGCTTTCAGGATTACATCAACAATTGGAATGTGTTTTTTACACACCTGTTCGCACCTTCCGCATCCGACACACGGGTCAAACAGGCTGGCAAGCGGTGCAGTATCCCCTTTCGCAGCAGCTTTATTTGCTTCACCAATCGGAAGCCCCTGCGGGCATGCAACTATGCAGTTTGCATCACAGTTCTGGCACATCGTAACGTACTCTTTAAACTCTTCATCGGTTAGAATATTAACAAGTTCCTTTCGCTTTTCATGCGTGATCTGCACAACTCGTACTGCCACCTCTCCTGCCTTGACCGGATCAAGGATCACTACACCAGGTTCCTTGCCACTTGCGAGTATGGCAACAATATCATCTACCGAATCATTTGTTCGATCAACAAGCCCATAGAGTGCCTTGTCGTTTGTTGCAATAAGGGGGGCATGAATTCGTTTTGCCTGCTCAAGAATGTCTGCACGGATGCACTGTTCATCAACCATTATAACATCTGCAACCCCTGAACGGACAAAACGAAGCTGCCTCCCGATTGAGCCAACAATCTTCGCTTTTTGGGAGTATCGTGTCGTATCAATGGCAGTACAGCAAATTCCCGCAACTTCAATCCGTTCATCAAGTCCATGATCAGACATGTAATCCATAACAGCAACAGACGGCACAACATTGTGACCGATGACAAGTATTACTGGCTTACTTTCATCAACGCATCCCATCCCGATCTCAACCAGAGGAGCATCGGGGTCTCCTTTGGGAAGATCGAATGCAACGATCTGGATGAGGTCTGCAACCTCCTTACCGAGTGAGTCGAGCATTCCAGCATGGTACGCCTTTGACTCATAGTCGAGATTAGAGCCTTCCTGACCAGTGTGCGTTGAATCCAGCAACTGGGCAATCTGCTCCTCCAGATACTCAAGCACAGGAATGAAATCACTCAATTTCTCTGGTTTAATTCCTGTGATAAGCCTCGTAAGCGGTGCTTCGATATTAATACCTGTTCCCATATTAATCTCACGATCTCCCACAATCTTTAGAACCTTGCGAAGCAGGTGCCTGCCGTGTGCTGTGTGTGCAGAGCACCCCATAAGACATGCAATCGTCACAAACCGTGCCTGCTGGGCAGCCATACCGAGACCGCATGCGCCTTTTTTTCCTCCGGTAAGATCGCACTTTCCGAATGTGCAGAAGCAGCACATCTCACAGTAGGGAGCATAGAACGGTTTGTATCGCTTTAACAGCTTGTAATCCCAGTTCCTGAGATCAGCTATACCTGGCATCGGTGTTGGGCCCATTGTCTCCCATTCTTCTTCTTCCTCTTCAATCCCGCCTATATTTATTACTACATTTTTTAAAGCTTCTATCTCAATGTTAGAAGGTGGCATGTTAATCCCTCCATTAATATTAATATTCCGTTACTTAATTTTCAATATTTCTTCTATCTTTCGCTTCAGTATCTGGCTGATCTGCTGTCCTCCCACCTTTCCACGCAGTTCTTTCATAACAACTCCCATCAGTGGTCCTGCTGCATCAAGCCTTCGCTCTTTTACAAATTCCTCTCGCTCTTTGACTATTTTTCCTATCAGTATTCCAGCGCCTGCAATATCGGAGCCTGCAAGTCTCAGTTTGGTCAGTAAATCTCTTAACGATGCCTGTGGGTGGATGGTAATTGCTTTAAGCACTTCTTTTATTGCCTCGTTTGGAATGTTTCCTTCTGCACTAAAGTTGAACAGGTCAACCAGGTGGTCGAGGGTGATTCCGTGTGTGTTGTATCCTTCTTTTTGCAATTCACCAATAGTTGTATGAAGTGCTTTTATTACTATTGTGGGTTTTGCTCCAGGAACTGCTTTCATTATTTGTTCAAACAGACAAGCATTTTCTGACTGGCTGATAAGATTTGCAAGCTCGTCGTTGAGATTATATTGTTTCCTGAATCGCTCTTTTTTTATTGTTAGAAGCTCCGGAAGTTTGATTTTTTCAAGGTGTTCTTGTGTGATTGGTACTGGCAGTACATCGGTTTCAGGATACATGCGGGCAGCTCCCGGGAGAGGTCGCATATAAGCTGAAGTTCCGTCCGGAAGCATCCTGCGAGTTTCCTCTGGCACACATACGAGAGCCTCTTGTGCTCGTATTATTACCGATTCAAGAGCACCTCGCGCGCGGTTTATTCTGTCTGCAACAATTACTATACAATCCTTTTCATCTGCGTTTAAGGTCTTCTTTAGCTCGTTTACATCGCTTTTGGTAATACCATAGTTTGGCAGTTCATCGGTGTGAAATATTCCACCCACTCCTGACTTTTTTGCACGATCAGAGAATTCGGTACCAAGCCGCCTGTCGGGTTGTATCTCTCTTCCAACGATTCCTGCAAACCGTTTAAGTTTTACTGCAAGTATTGCACCATTATCAAGTGCACGTTTGAGTATCGCCGAATCTGTATTTTTAAATAGATCGGTAACATCTGTGATAATTCCATCTATCGCAGCCCCCCGCTCGTTAAGTTCATTTTTTATGTCAATAAGATTTGCCTGTCTTTGCACTTCCTGTTCAAGTATTAGAGGTAAGAGGTCCAATTCCTGCACGCCTTTTATTTCGACACGTGCCCCCTCCTTTGTAGATATATTAACATCCTGGCGTATCGTGCCAAGTCCTCGTTTAACCCTGCCTGTTGAGCGAAGAAGCATTCCTATATATGCCGCAACATCGCGTGCCTGCCCTGGCGTTTTAATATCCGGTGCAGTACAAATCTCTACTAGTGGTATTCCAAGCCGATCAAGTGAATAGATGACGCTCTCTCCGGAATCTTCGATTTTCTGTGCTGCTTCTTCCTCAAGGCAGATTACACTGATTCCAACCCTGCCACCAGCATCAATATATCCATCGGTTGCAACAAGCCCGGTGCGCTGGAATCCAGCAGTATTGGATCCATCAACCACGATTTTTCTCATGCTGTGAAGCTCATCCACAGGGTGCATGTGAAGCATCTTGCTCATGGTAAGAGCAATATCAAGAGCATCCATGTTCAGCTTCCCGGGTGGCTCCTCATCATTTTCAACCAGACAGGTGGAATCGTACGCTTTATAGATATATTTCTTTTGTATCTTTGTTTCCTCGAGTGCTGCTCTATCTATTTCCCCCATTTCACTTGTTGTCGCTCGAAGGAATCGGTGGAATTCAAGATTTGACTCAACCGTATCTCTGCGTCTTGTCGGGCATTTGCAGAATAGCTTTTCTTTTGTATTAAGTTGCTGGTGGATTTCAATCCCACATTTAAGTTCTGGGAAATGATCGTTCATGGCTTCGAGATAAATGAAATACAAGTGTATTAATCTTTGCTCGTACTTGTTTCAAGCCCGGACTACGGGACTGTTGTCGCAACAACTTGATTTTTAGATGAAAGTCAGAGAGCCGTGTCACTCTCGATTGAAGAGCCCGTCTCACAACCGAGTTTAATGGTACTGAATAGTTGGTTCACGTCTCAAACTTTCGCTTATGGAACACAGGAGGTTAGACCATGTCTTCTTAGTTTTTCGCACAGTTTCTTGAGTGGAGTGTGATTATAACGTCTATTTTCAACAATATTCGCTTTAATATCCTTGATTTGGCTTTTTATTTTCAGTATTCGCTTTAAGTTGTGTGCTATGCATGTTAGGGTGGATTCTGCTATCACGTTTTCCAAACCTCTTGTTAAAAACTCTCGTAGTCCGATGTTTTTGCTTGATATGCCTGAACACACGTTCCACTGTCTTCGATCTTACATGATACACCTTCTGTCCTTCTATTGATCCCATTTTCTCTGCTTTCTGCTGCAGCGTAGATGAGATGTCGATCATCACCTCTGCTGCTACCGCACCTACCAATATCGTGGCAGTGAAGATGATGAGTGCCCCTATACCAACCACACCTTCTTCATTTCTGGATAAAGTTTTTGATTTTTTCATATCCCCTCCTCTATGGATTTTCACAGGTGGTGCATCATCAAATGCCTGTTCAATCCGACCTCTCGACATAATAATTAATCCTCCTTGCAGCAAGTAGTTACATTATAATTCATGTTAAATACTTCTATCTATAAAGTAATATTGCTTTGGTTTAGCAATATTTTAACAGATTAACTATATGGGTAATGCTTAAGTAAAATAGTAAGTGATGACAATGATAGATATAAGCACAACAAATGAACATATTAATATAGTTGAGCAACATGCATCATTAATCTCAATGCCATATAAAAAAACGAAGCCGACAGCTTTTCAAACTACCATTCGTCTTTCGACATGTTCACAACTGCGAAGTGATATTCTTATTAGTTTGAAGAGTGGGAGAAAAGAGCTAAGAAATTTTCGCACTGATCTTGGCGTAAGCTCTACAACCGCTATACATGCATTAAGAGAACTTGAGAAAGACAATCTCATTTTCCAGGACGAAGACAGAAATTATGTACTAACAAAAATCGGTGAAGTCGTTGCACTAAAATTGGCTGATTTTATTGATGCGATAGAGGTAATGAAAACACATGAAGACTTCTGGCTTACACATGATCTCAGCGGCATTCCAGAGCATCTGATAGAGAAAATTGGAGCGTTACGTGGTTCAACTCTTTTCGAAGACACGGCCACTGAGATTTTTAAAGTCCACACAAATTTCATTAACTTGTTAATGAATGCTAAAAAGATAAGAGGGGTCTCATCTATCTTCGTTCCCGAGTATCCTGCATTATTTGAGAAACTAATACTAAAGAAAGAAGCTGATGTGGAACTCGTAATAACAAAAGAAGTACTGAAGACAATAGATGATGAGATCTTAAAAAAAATTTTCGCAGACAAAAGCTCTAAGCTTAAATTATACGTAACAGAAAAAGATGCAAAAGCTGCTTTTGTAATTACTGAGTGCTCCCTTTCTTTCGGCTTGTTTCATGTTGATGGAACTTACGACTATAATAGGGACTTCGTGAGCTCTGATAAAAAAGCAATTGAATGGGGGGAGGAACTCTTCGAGTGTTATCGCAAGCAAGCTGAAAGGGTTCTTAGTTTATAATGGACTTTATGTCCCCTTCACAATTGCAGATCTATGACCAATATAGAAGATGCCTGTGTAAACAGCAGATTTGATAAAGGTGATTGTTTAGTATCTCATCTGTTCAAACGTTTCTACACAGTGCTTGATAAATTCGTATCTTTATTAACAATAAGTTCTATATTCATTGCAATAACTGGCTCTTTACTACCTTATTTTTCTTTCTTGCTTTATGGAGTAAGAGTTGATTTTAAACTGCTTCTTGCTTCTGGCCTTCTCACTTTCACTGTTTACAATCTGGATAAACTAACTGGCATAGAGGAAGATTTGGTAAATGTGCCGGAAAGGGCTGGATTTATTGAAAAAAATAAGAAATCTGTTACGTTTGCTACAATAGCAGCTTACATTGTTGCCCTGTTTCTATCTTTTTTACAAAACCCTTTTGCTATTTTTATAATCCTTTTCCCATTCTGCATCGGAATTGTGTACAGCATAAAAATATCAAATTTCAGATTGAAAGACATAACAGGCATAAAAAACATTGTAGTTGCATTGTGCTGGGCTGTAATAGGAGCTTTTATTCCTTTGGCCATTTCTTTTCGGGATTTCAGTGTAATCTCCTTGATTTTTTATTTCTTTTTTACAAAACTATTCATCAACACAGTATTATTCGACGTTCGAGACATCAAAGGCGATAAAATGAACGGAGTGAAAACGATTCCAGTAGTTTTTGGGAGAAAAAGAACGAAAAATATTCTGCTTACTCTTAACTCAACACTCATACCTTGGCTTGTATACTCATATCTTTCAGGTTGTTTTCATATCTATTTTATCGTTTTAGTCTTTTCTATTGGACATGGATACTGGTACATCTTATATTTTTGCAGGGAAGAGAACACGGGAAAATCATTGGATTTACTCGTGGATGGCGAATGGATACCTGTGGTAATATTGGCAGCCATACTTACCCAGTTTGCATGAACTTGGGAGAAAAAAATTAAATCTCGCGATTTAAACCAACCCAAGACAGTGGAACTGTATGATAGTAACGGAATCAAATCAACAAAGATTGAGGAGTCCACCAGACCCTCTATGAGCTACAACTTCTATTATATCCAAAACGCCAGAGTAATTTTTCCAACAACGTATCAGTACCATAAGTACGTACCATAGGTTCGAATTATAATTACTAACCTCTCGTTCTCAACCTCTTCTATTGAATCGAAACATAGTGTAGTTTATTAACAATTTGGAGGTCAACTTTGAATGAATAGATATAAAGAAAAAATAGCAATGGTCTTTGTGTTGAGTATGGCAGTATTCACCGTGATGACGGGGACAACGGTGGCCCCTCCTGCTGAGAATATGAGTGCTACGATGGAAGGCGAATGCATCAATGCTACAGCTTGGGACTTTTCGTTTAACGGGGATAAGTATTATCAATTCAGGTATTATGAACCAGGGACAAGCTATGCGAATGGTGATAGCTATTTTAACAGTACGATCTGGCTTGCAAATAAGAACAGCCCTCCGCATACAGAGTATTTCAACGTAGTGTCTTCGGGCGCGACCAATACTACTGGCGAATGGACGGTTTGGTTGTTTAAGGGAGGGAGCGCAAACTCAAACCCCACTGATGCCATCACTTCCGAGCGTGTTTCAGCGACGGTCGACGTACCTATCCCGGAATTCACCACAATCGCAATCCCTGTCATCGCGATTCTCGGATTCTTTGCACTCTGCCGCAGAAAGCAGAAGAAGTAAACTCGGGAAACAAACCATAGTTCCCCTCCACTTTTCTTTTTTCCCACATAATAATTGATGATTTCTCTCGACAAACGCCTGAATACAACATCGGTTGCCACACTCACAAGCATAGCGCTCGCTTACATTTGTTCTTATATTCACCCGGCTTTATCCATCATCGCTCTCCTCTTGGTAATCCCGCTCTACTTTATAGTCCAGCGTAGCCACGCGCGTTACAAACTCCTCGATAAGGTCTGGCATCTTGACGGCGCATGGAGTTATGTCTTCCCGTTTGCGATTTATCTCGTGATGGGTGATCTGACACGCACACTACTCCCGGGTTTTGAGGACTACCACATCTACATTACCTACTGCCTGCGAACCGTTGCTGTCGGCTACATCCTGATCAGATACCGGAGCATGTACACGGAACTTGCCAGCAGGCGGCTTGATGGCATCTCGATTCTCATTGGAGTGGTCATATTTCTCCTGTGGGTTGGATTGGAAGGGATCTATCCCATGTTCTCTTCCGCAGACGTCCATTATGATCCAACCATATTCGATACAGCCGCGTTTGGATTCCTGATCCTCGTTAGATTCGCAGGCAGCGTGCTTGTTGCACCGTTTGTCGAAGAACTCTTCTGCCGGTCGTTTCTGATGCGGTATTTGATTGATTCGAAATGGCAGGCTGTGCCGATCGGCGCGTACACGCTTGGATCATTCATTATCGTGACACTGTTCTTTGGTTTCTCGCATTTCAGGTGGCTTCCTGGCATACTGACAGCGGTGCTTTTGAATTTGCTGCTGTACAGAACAAAGAACCTGTCTTCATGCGTGGCCGCACATGCAACCGCAAACCTTCTGCTGCTTGTGTATGTGGTCTGCACAGGTAAATGGGGTTTCTTCTGATTGCATGGGATTTTCAACGTGATTGTTGTTGTCATGAACCTGTATTCCTCTTCCTGTCAATTCTGCAAAGAGTGTTACTTTTCCAGCAGTCCTCTGAATGAATTTAACAGCATTACGGTTTTTGAGTTCCATCTATCCTCCATTCGAGTCTCGCAAAATCATGATCTGTTCCGTGCTTTTTCATCGAGGTCTCTAACGTAGAAATTATCCTGATTATCTCTTTTCTGATCTCCATTTATCCATCTTTTGGATATTGCTCTTTCCATAGGCAGTGCATGGTTTTCGTAAAATAACTTCTTTGACTTAAAAGAATCCGACTTTAATCTCCTGCAAGATGTCAATCAGAAAAGATACCTCCGAAAACGAGACTACTGTGCAGACATGTTTCCATGAAGAACTCGTACATGGAATCGAGCAGATTTTTATTTCTGTTGTGCAGATATGGTATTATGAACATTTTTTTTCGCATCATCAAACGTTTTCTTTGCCTGTAAGTCAAATTCAAAATAGGATACCTCTCAAAAGAGTGCTTGTCAACGATCACCTCTAATAAGGTACAAACAACGCTACAACACAAAAGATTGTTGTTACCATATACATTGCAATAACTGCATGCTTTTCAGTCATTTTGAAGTAGTATGGCGGTACCCATTTCAATGTAAGACGATTTGGAACTTCAAGTGTTCCATCTTCCCGAACCTTCCCGAACTTCACCAGCCTCCACCGTTTATCCTCTGGATGAAGCTTGTGCATTACCCTCCAGTAAGCATACATCAGGAAATTGATCGTATGTGGTATCAGCATAATAAAACCAGATACCAGAAAGCCTGAAACCACAATAGCAGCACCAATAGCAGCACCTATGGATAAAGAGCCCACATTTGCCCAAAATATTTGAGCTGGATACCTGTTATACCATAAAAAGCCCAAAGTAGCCCCAAACAAACAGCCAATTGTTAGAACGCCGGCACATCCTGCCATAATGAATTTGATAAGTAAACATGCGATAACAATCGTAGAGAGTCCGGACGCCAGACCATTGAACCCTGAGTGCATGTTTGTGAGGTTTGCTGTTACCAGCACATAAAGGGGAGTGATTAGAAAAAGATAAAAAATACCAGCGTCAAAGCTTCCAATGAATGGGAGCGTGATCATTGTTGATCCTATCTCAAAGATCAGCCGAAAGGAGAAAAAGAAGAGAAGGATTATTTTTAGTGGTCTTCCAACATCTACAAAGTCATCAACCAGTCCGAATGCCCCAAAAAGACCCGCAACAGTTATAATCGCCCAATCAGCACCGGTGATATGAACCGGGAGATCGAAAGCTTGGAAGTGTTCGATGAAAGTTACGATGGCAAGAATCGTGAAGACAACACCAAGAATCAGGATGCCCCCTTTTGTTGGAACCTCATTGTGATTGCACTTGTAGTAGTCGGTTACAACTTCTCCCCTCTCTTTTAACTTCCGTATTAGTCGAGGCGTTGATACCATTGCCATTATAAAAGATGCTACCAGCATTACCATAACTGCGATCAGCTCAATCTCTTTCATTATTATCTACTCCTATTCAACAGTAACACTCTTTGTAAAGTTCTTCGGCTTGTCTATCGCACATCCGATCCTTTTTAGCGTGTTCACAACATACTCCGGAATTGGCCCATTTGCAACATTTATTATCACTTTTGGCTTTGTTGCTGTGAAAGGCTCAAGTCGCTGCTTCTCTCCTGCTGCAAGTATAACCGCCTGCATTTCAAATTCCCCCCTTCGTTGTTATCTCAAGCTTGAAAGAATCGAATACAATATCTGCTTCCTTTGCGTTGCCAAATTTCAATCCCATACCCTCGATCTCATCTCTTGTGAAAAGTTCATCCGAGACTTGAACGTTAAGACCTTTATCCATCAAAGCTTTTGCTAAAGCGAGATTTCTGCTGTGATACAGCTCTTTCACACCATCTCTGAATGTTATCCCGCTGATACAGATTTCTATATCTGCTAAGGGTTTTTTTATCTTCATACACGCCAGAACGATTTTCTCAGCCCAATAGTTAATCATCTGGTCGTTTAACACTCTTGAAGTTCTCAAAAGGGTTGAGTAATCATATTTTTCCCTTTTCTCCATCTCTTTTATGAGAAACCAGGGATATAATGGGATACAGTGCCCTCCAACGCCTGTCGATGGTAAATGAATATTGCAGTACTCATGATTTGCATATTTTCTCGCCTCCAAAAAATCGATGTTGATCTCATTTGCTATCTTAAATAACTCATTGGCAAGTGCTATGTTGACATCCCTGTAACAACCCTCAATAACTTTCACAAACTCTGCAACCTTCGCAGATGAAACCATGTGCAAACTCGGTATAAATTCCTTATACACATCAAACGCCTTAACCCCACTCTCCCTATTCACACCACCAACGATCTTTGGAAATTTTTTGAGCCGTGAGATACTGAAACCAGTCATTATTCGCTCGGGTGAATGTGCAAGGTAGAATTCACCTGATTCAAGTGACAGCCCACTAGCTTCCTCGAGCCACATCCTCGCAAGTTTCTCGGTTGTCATCGGCGGAACAGTTGTCTCCAGAACCACAACATCATGCTTCTTTAGTATTTTACCAACACTTCTGAAAGCGCCCTCCAAAATCCTGAAATCAGGATTCCGGTCTTCATCGATGAATAACGGGACTATGATGATAAAGACGTTGCATTTCCTTGCACCCTCATATCTTGTTGTTGCAAACAGTTCTTTACCACCGCGATTCCTGATCAGATCACCCAGCCCAGTCTCTTCAGGAATTGGGTTCTCCCCACTGTTGATAGCCTCACATCTTCTCTCGTCGATATCTACTCCGATAACATCAAAGCCGCGCTCTGCAATAACACCTGCGAGCGGGAGTCCTGCTTTGCCTAAACCGATCACTGCAATTCTCATACTTTCACCCCATCTCTCTCAACGCGTCCCTGCACCTTGGCAGGATTTCCATAGACCAGCGTGAAAGGTGGGACATCTCTCGTGACAACAGAACCTGCTCCTATCATTGCACACTCCTCGATTGTAATACCGCAGACGATAGTTGAATTGGCACCAATCGATGCACCACGCTTAACCATGGTAGGGATTATCTTGCATGTATCCCAGCTATCTGCCCTTGGATATAGATCGTTCGTAAATGTCACAGAGGGCCCAATAAAAACATCATCTTCTATCTGCACACCCCTATACACCGAGACGAAATTCTGAATCTTCACACGATCCCCTATCATAACGTCTGCATCGATATACACACTCTTCCCAATCACACAATCACACCCGATCTCTGCGCCATCTCTCACGTGTACAAAGTGCCATATCTTTGTCCCTTCTCCTATTTTCTTACTCTCAACGATTGCTGTAGGGTCTTTAAAGAATGCCATTTAACCTGTTTATCTTCTCACATATTCTTAAGTTTTTCAGTGCCTGGGCGGGTGTAACTGTGAACTCCTCGCCGCCCTTAACACATCTTATAAATGTCTTTAACTCATCTCTCAGTGGTTCTGTCTTGTTTACCATGACTTTCTCGATAATGTTCTCCTGTCTGTATCTCCAGCCATTTTCTATGCTATACTTTCCAGGCTTTTTATAGATGTACACATCCTGATTCATGAAATCTCCCTCGATAGTAAAATCCTCTTCCTCGATATATATTGACCTGATCTTCTTGGAAGCTTTCCTGCTTGCAGAGACTGCAACAACGGCTTGACCAAATTTGATTAATGCCATACACAGATCAGCATTTCCTGCACTTACAATTTCATAATCACTATGAAATATAAGATTGAAGAGTATATCAATGTCATGGATCATCAAGTCTTCGACTACAGTACTATCAGTCATTCTTGCAGATACGGGATTATGTCGTTTCATCTCAACATAGAGTGGTTTTTTAATTATACTCTCAATAACTCCTATAATTGGATTGAACCGCTCAATATGTCCAACTCCAGCTATTACATCACTATTATCCAGCAACTCCACCAGTTTTTCTCCCTCCTCCACGGTTAATGTCATTGGCTTCTCTATCAGGCATGAAACACCTTCTTCAATCACTCTTTTGGTAAGATCAAAATGATATCTTGTTGGGACACAGATACTCACCGCATCGACCATATCCAGCAGTTCTTCCACGGAATCACAGACGATTAAACCATCTGCCTTGACAACCGATGCACTCTCCTTATTGGTATCAAAGGCATAGACTTTATCAACATCTTTAAGTTCTGAATAGACCCTGATATGATTGGTCCCCATCACACCAGTACCGATAACACCAACTTTCATCTTTATTCACCCACCGAGTTCACTGTCTCTGCGATATACGTCAGGTCTTCTCTGCTCAATGCTGGATGAATTGGCAGGCTTAAAATTTGGGTTGATGTCTTGGTTGCAACAGGGCAGTTAACCTCTTTATCTGTGTAACCCAACCCCTGGTACAACGGCTGTTTATGGACTGGACGTGGATAATGAACAGCACATCCAATATTTTTCTTCCTTAAATATGTCATAAACTCATCTCTTGATAATGGAAATCCATTTTCCATGTTAACTGTAACTGCATACTGGTGATAAACATGTTTAACTGCAGTTCTTTTCTGTGGTAATTTGAGACCTGACACTTTTATATGTTTATTAAGATATTCTGCATTCTTTATCCTCATCTCATTCAATCTATTCACCTTCTTTAATTGCACAATGCCAATCGCAGCCTGGATATCTGTCATCCTGTAATTATATCCAAGCATCGTATGGAGATACTTCTCATCCTGCCCATGGTTTCTGAGGAGGCCACACACCTTTACAATCTCATCATCATTAGATGTTATCATTCCCCCCTCGCCAGTGGTCATATTCTTTGTGGGATAAAACGAAAAGCAGCCTGCTAATCCAAAGCCTCCGACCTTTACACTGTTATACTCAGCACCATGCGCCTGTGCACAGTCCTCGACCAGAAGCAAGTTATGATCTTCACAGATCTCCTGGATAGCTTCAAGATCGAACGGGTGGCCAAAGAGATGCACCCCTATTATCGCTTTTGTTTTACCGGTTATTTTATTCAAGACATCACCCGGATCGATGTTGAAGCTTCTATCATCGATATCGGCAAATACGGGTTTTGCTCCCTGGTACAGGATCGCATTTGCTGTTGATATAAAAGTAAATGGTGTTGTGATTACCTCATCTCCGGTATCGATTCCCAGTGCTTTTAGTGCCAGATCCAGAGCAACCGTACCGCTGCTAACAGCTATCGTATTCTTAACACCAATATAACCAGAGAACATTGACTCAAATTGATCAACCACCTTTCCCTGTGCAAGCATCCCAGACCTTAACACATCTATAACAGCACCTATCTCCTCGTCTCGTATATCTGGTCTTGCGATGGGAATTGGCCCTGATCTTTTTAGCACTCTTTCGTGTATCATCTCAATAACATCATTACACTGCTGCATAAATGAATGATTTCACATTAACAAGTTCAAGACAAACATCCGGACTTTCAGCCCCATCCTGTGCGACACGCACCTGAGATCTCCTGTGTCCAGTGCCTCATTGTATGCAGCGCGAGATGCCGCAAGACCGGAATCCTCTTTTGCAAGCTCATGCTTGATTGCACTCCTGGTCACCGACCGATCTTCCGCAAGCACCCGATCGATCAGTGACTGGTTGACGTACACGTCCATATCTGGTTTCTCGAAAGGCTCTTTATTGAACTCCGAAACGAACGTTCCATCGGTTCGCACACCAAAAACGGTATCATTGTCGTTTAATATATGCACGTTAATCTCATGATCCCCGAAGATCGGTTTAAAGAATTTCGGGACTTTCTCAGCATGCTTGTTATAGTAGTCGACATATTTCTTCAATTCCTCGTGTTCATATCCTGCGCTCGCGATACCTGTAAGCATTACAAAACACAATATCAATACCATCATTTTTTTCATGTTTCACATCTCTTTTATATACTTTATGCTGTCTTGCACTGGATGAAGATGAACAGATGGTATGATGGTACATATAAATATTTAGGCAGCATTGTGGTACTGTCTTTTCTTCGCTCATTTTTCATCAAAGGCACTCAGCCTACAAACAGCCTCGAAATATAAACCAAGTGTTTAACTAACCCCTCTCTCACAATAATTCTTAAGTATTCGTTCTCGCTTATCACATCGGCAATGGGTGGACTTGTGGTATAATACATTTTAACGAAAGCTCTTCCAATTGGATTTGTCATCAGGTATTCGTCTCTGAAATCACGCAGCACGTCTATATCTTCATGTAAACACGTACCTCGAATTTAACCAATTGCTATACCTCCAACCGCTGCCTGCAGGATCACCAGAGCGTCGAGCGATGTGACCGTGCCGTCCCTGTTCATGTCAGCAGCATCATCGAACTGGCGGCTGCCGACTGCGATTTCGAGCGCGATAGTAGCGTCTGCTGGGGTGATGCAGCCGTCATCATTAACGTCTTCGCGTGTCGGTTGTTCTCTGTACTGCACATCGATCGTTTTTGTTTCGGTTCTCTTACCGTCATCCGTTACTTCCAACATTACCGCATAAGTTCCAGCCGATAAGTACGAATGCGTTACTGCCATTCCTGTTGACGTATTTCCATCGCCAAAGTTCCATTCGTAACTCGTGATGAATCCATCCGGATCTGAAGAATCGGATCCGTTGAAGGTTACGAGATAACCTACAAAAGGATACGAGGGCGAGAATGTGAACGAAACGGTTGGTGGCTGGTTTGTTGGTGGCGGCGTTGGCGCAGAACGTGTGGTAAACATCCAAACATCCCCTTCCGTCTCTGAACCATGCTCATCCTTTGCCACTACCTTCCAGTAGTACGTGGAGCTGTACGATAGCGTTCCAAGATCGTGCATTGTTCCCGATTGGTCATCCGATACAAGCACATCCGGTATGGAGTCTCCCTTCTCGAAGTACACATCATAGACCACAGAATCCCCCTCCGGATCTCCTCCAATCCAACTCAAGTCTGTAGATATACTCACAGAGGTTGCACCGTTCGAGGGGGCTGGATTATCTGGTTTGTCTGCTGGCTGGTTTGCAAGAACAGTCCACACCCACGTCTGTATATCAGTACCATTCTGATTCATGACGATTGCAGAAACGTTCCAGGTTCCAATAACCGCACTTGCATTCGTGTATGAGGATTCTGTTACGCTCGTATTAGTTTGTACCTCGGTGCCGTTTATCCGCCAGCTCACGTTTACTGTTTGATTCACAGACAGGTTAAAAACTCTCCGGCTGCCAACTATATCTTCAACTGGTGATAGAGGAACGAAGGAATTAATATTTGGCGCTAATGGTGTAAGAACTGTGAATGTCCCATTATTTGCTGATGCTGTTCCTGTTTCACCCATTTTATTATATAAATTTATGTTACTAAGATTCACCAGGCTTGTTTCACCTGGTTCACCTGTAATGCTGAAGTCACACACTACTATCGAGCCATTTGAGCCATCAGTTAAGCTATAACCAGTAACTAATATGGTATAATCGCCTTGTTCACCTTTTTTGTCCAGCATTGAAGAAGAATCATCAAATAAGTCACCTTTTCGTATCTGTGTGAGATTTAGAACACTCTTGTTATACACTAATTCAAATTCGATACCTGCAACTCCATTTTGTGTATCTACTATGTTAACAGGTAATGATATAGTAGTATTCTTATACCCGCTCGCATCTTCAACATATAAGTTTGTAGCAGTGGGCTGAGCCATAGCTAATAAAGTGGTGACTGCAAAGACTGAAAATACTACCACCAATGCTGTCTTTATTTTTCTACTATCCACTTTTGTTTTTCTCCTTTTGTTAATCTTCGCTGCTGCAACCTCTCCGATTTTTCGATGTTTGCAGATGTTACTTTAGAAATTCCCACGAATGAGTTGACTTGATTAGCCACCACTTTATAGGGAGAGAGTTGAGTTTGAAATGAAGGTAGGATGCTCGAATACACCTTTATGTTATTAACTATGCTCGATCATATATAACATTTTTTATTACGAATGCCATAGATTTTACCTCTTTCAAAGACCCATCATCCAGTTCACTATTAATCTTAAGAAGCTTTGATTTAAGATTCAAAACACAAAATACGAACAAGTTGATCAGGTCTTTTGGCAATTTTACATCGTGTTTCAGAGTGTCATTGAACCCGTACTCGTTATCACTGCCCTTATCGTTCTTTCGCTTCACAATCCGTAAAAATAGATTCTGTTCTCTTTAAAATATTCGGCACATTTATCTTATAGTATCGCGTCAACCATATAATGGCGTAAGGTATAGGATATGTATTCTCCGGAATCAACCGATGAGAGCTAAATATGAGTAGGATGGCGAGTCACTACCCAATCTTCCCCCTCATTCTAATATAATTTCTCCTCTCCAAGCACTCAAGATTGCTGTAACATCTCCACCATCAGCAAGTTCATCATTGTTGTTTAAATCAAATCTGTAATCTGGTGTAATTTCTCCTCTCCAGGCACTCCACATTGCTGTAACATCTCCACCATCTCCACCATCAGCAGATATTCCATTATTGTTTAGATCTCCCTTTAGCCAAAGAGTAAGATTTGTTATTATACAGGCACCACTATTAACAGTCACAGAGGTTGAATTAGACCAGAATCGGATTTTTGATGCTGTTACATTATAAGTGTCAAGTGGAATGTCAGTGAACGTGTAGCTACCACTGCTATCTGTTACTGTCGAATTGATCGAAGTTCCGTTTTGAGTGAGGTTAACAGCTACTCCTGCAATTCCTGTTTCGTTACAGGTATTAGTGATGATGCCGGAGATAGAACCATATATATCAATAACTGTAACCATCCATGTTTTGATTGCTGTTCCATTCACATTTACACTAACATAAGTTATATTGTGTACGCCCGCATCTGTGTAAGTCCATGTATGGGTAAATGATTGCGAAGTTTCAGGTTGTTGATTGCCATTTAGATACCACGCATTCGATACAACCTGATCAATTGTTACATTGAAGGTATTTGTAGTTCCCTCATCTTGCGAAGGGGTCGTGTTTGCTGGCGCGAAGGAAGTAACGTTTGGTGGTACAGGTACATACCATATCCACGTCTGTATATCAGTACCATTCTGATTCATGACGATTGCAGAAACGTTCCAGGTTCCAATAACCGCACTTGCATTCGTGTATGAGGATTCTGTTACGCTCGTATTAGTTTGTACCTCGGTGCCGTTTATCCGCCAGCTCACGTTTACTGTTTGATTCACAGACAGGTTAAAAACTCTCCGGCTGCCAACTATATCTTCAACTGGTGATAGAGGAACGAAGGAATTAATATTTGGCGCTAATGGTGTAAGAACTGTGAATGTCCCATTATTTGCTGATGCTGTTCCTGTTTCACCCATTTTATTATATAAATTTATGTTACTAAGATTCACCAGGCTTGTTTCACCTGGTTCACCTGTAATGCTGAAGTCACACACTACTATCGAGCCATTTGAGCCATCAGTTAAGCTATAACCAGTAACTAATATGGTATAATCGCCTTGTTCACCTTTTTTGTCCAGCATTGAAGAAGAATCATCAAATAAGTCACCTTTTCGTATCTGTGTGAGATTTAGAACACTCTTGTTATACACTAATTCAAATTCGATACCTGCAACTCCATTTTGTGTATCTACTATGTTAACAGGTAATGATATAGTAGTATTCTTATACCCGCTCGCATCCTCAACATATAATTTTGTAGCGGTGGGCTGAGCCAAAGCTAATAAAGTGGTGACTGCAAAGACTGAAAATATTACCACCAATGCTGTCTTTATTCTTCTACTATCCACTTTTGTTTTTCTCCTTTTGTTAATCTTCGCTGCTGCAACCTCTCCGATTTTTCGATGTTTGCAGATGTTACTTTAGAAATTCCCACGAATGAGTTGACTTGATTAGCCACCACTTTATAGGGAGAGAGTTGAGTTTGAAATGAAGGTAGGATGCTCGAATACACCTTTATGTTATTAACTATGCTCGATCATATATAACATTTTTTATTACGAATGCCATAGATTTTACCTCTTTCAAAGACCCATCATCCAGTTCACTATTAATCTTAAGAAGCTTTGATTTAAGATTCAAAACACAAAATACGAACAAGTTGATCAGGTCTTTTGGCAATTTTACATCGTGTTTCAGAGTGTCATTGAACCCGTACTCGTTATCACTGCCCTTATCGTTCTTTCGCTTCACAATCCGTAAAAATAGATTCTGTTCTCTTTAAAATATTCGGCACATTTATCTTATAGTATCGCGTCAACCATATAATGGCGTAAGGTATAGGATATGTATTCTCCGGAATCAACCGATGAGAGCTAAATATGAGTAGGATGGCGAGTCACTACCCAATCTTCCCCCTCATTCTAATATAATTTCTCCTCTCCAAGCACTCAAGATTGCTGTAACATCTCCACCATCAGCAAGTTCATCATTGTTGTTTAAATCAAATCTGTAATCTGGTGTAATTTCTCCTCTCCAGGCACTCCACATTGCTGTAACATCTCCACCATCTCCACCATCAGCAGATATTCCATTATTGTTTAGATCTCCCTTTAGCCAAAGAGTAAGATTTGTTATTATACAGGCACCACTATTAACAGTCACAGAGGTTGAATTAGACCAGAATCGGATTTTTGATGCTGTTACATTATAAGTGTCAAGTGGAATGTCAGTGAACGTGTAGCTACCACTGCTATCTGTTACTGTCGAATTGATCGAAGTTCCGTTTTGAGTGAGGTTAACAGCTACTCCTGCAATTCCTGTTTCGTTACAGGTATGGGTGACGCTGCCTGAGATGGTGCCAAAGAGTAGCGTAGTGAAGTTGTATTCAATGCTCTGATTGGAATTTCCTGCTTGGTCTGTGCTGTTTACAACAAAATAATAAGTTGTGTTTGGTGTTAATCCGGTAAGAGTGACGTTATGTGAAGTTACATAAGACGTATCGCTTGCATTTTTGGTGTAGCTACCAGATAATGTGTCATATTTAACCAAACTATCAGCTAATTCATCAGTTGTCCATAAAATGGTGGCTGAATAGCTGGCTATATCTGGTACTGTAACATTTGAATAAGTTACAGAGGGTGTGAAGTCTATCTTTACAGTTACGTTTTTTGTGAGTTCGACATTGGAGTTATTGTCTATTGAGTAATCCCATATTTCTGTAATTCCTTCGTTGGATATCGTTACATTAAACGAATCACCGTAAGATGCATTTAACGGTATTGTGAGGTTGCCCTCTCCTTTTTTCGGGATTGTAATATCAACTCCGTCAATTTTTACAGCTATTTCTTGCGATGACGATAAATTAGTGTAATTAACGCCAGAACCTCCATTATCGCCACGTGAGAATGTCACCACCGCTAGAGCATTGTTCCATCCAGCTTCATTTGGAGTCGGTGTAATTATAGCAGTGGTTGTTGGTGGGATGTTATCTTCTTCTATTGTAAATCTACGTGCAGACCATTCCGAATTGTTGAACTGGATATAGCCAGAAGAGTTTGCGTGTTCTGTGGTAAAGTTCGTATCGTCTCTTTTGATTAGATAATAGTAGTTTGGTTTTAAACCCCAGATGGTAAAGTCCACATTGTTCCCATCAGTCGTGTTTACTGTGAAATCCACCAATATTTGTCCTTGTGGAAACGATGTGTTGAATTTGTCCACAATTATCGTAATATAATCAGATACTGGGACTGCGGTCATGTTGTAGGTTGTAATATCTATTCTTGAATACATCCCTGCTCCTTGCTCACCGAGAATAAATTCCATTTGAACTTCGCTCTTATCATGATACCAATACGGTATACCAATTCCATATTCCTTCTTAAAAACTCGACCATCAGTATATTCAACAAAGACCTGATTGTCACCAGTCTCATTCCAACCCGCTCCAAGTGATAAAACATTTCCTATCGGTAAGTTATCTCGTATTGTTATATTATCGAGTGTTCCGGATTCAAAGTAATATTCATAATAGGTAGTATTGGAGATGATGTTAGAGTCAAAAAATATGTCATAGAAGTTTACGTTATTAGAGAAGAACCTAAAACCTTCAGCACAGTCTTGGACTGTGTTATTTCGTATTGTGGCAGTATCTACTATATATGGTGGCATATCCGCGTAAAACATTATGGCTCGGTTTGTAATATTCGTAAATGTGTTATTTTCAACTAATGTGTTATTGCAGTTAAGGATTTCAAGTGGTCTGGGTTGATCATGAAGGTTGTTATTTCTTACAATAGTATTGTGTGTATGATGATTATGTAGATAAATCCCTACTTGCTTTGATCCTGAATAGTCATCTGTAAAATATAGCTCATTGTATTCAATCGTTGTGTTCATCACACTTGTATGTATATCAATCAGGTTGTGTGGTGCGTTGTAAACAGTGCAATGGCTTATATTATTATTGAAGCAACGAGGATTCTCCGCTATCGAGTGATCTATGATTAATAGTCCATGGTCACCCGTATCGTGGACTGTACAATTATATAAGGTTAGATTGGATGTTCTTGCGAGCATCCCGTTCATCCCAGCATCAGAAAATTCACAATTCCTAATGGTGATACTGGTTGCGTATGGAGAGATTATATCTAAACTATTCATGTAATTAGCTATCTTTATGCCGTCAATTAGTATGTGATCCTTTCCATTAATATAAATTCCAATACCCAATTTATCAGCGCCATCCAGTGTTGGCGTACCATTATGCATATCCATTGTAATCGGGTGTGTAGCGTTGCCGGAATTAGCAAAAACAACATGCTCATCGTACCAAGTGCCATTGAAGAGATGTATTGTATCTCCCGCTGTTGCCTGCTGTGTAGCGTATGAAACATTCTGCCATGGATGTGTGATGTTTCCTTGATATGTATTATCACCTGATATTGATACGTAGTAGTCTGTGGCGCCTGCTACGTTTATGCCAGCGAGTAACAGTATAAAGCAGATAATAGCTAAAGCTACTCCCAAAAATGAATGAACATCATTTTTCTGGAGTATCCCTTTTTCGATATCCTGCATCTTCACGATTCTATTTTACGAACTCAATACTATAAAGTCTCTGCTATTTTGTGAATTGTTTAACAGATATTTTAAATATTTATAAATAGTAACGAAAAATAATCTATAATATTGATATATTATAGCAATAATTTAGTAAATTTTGTTTCAAAATAGCGAAACATAAAAGATAAGGACTGAAAAAGTAGGATGTGTTTGTTGCCTTTTGAGTAACCTAAACAGTCTGCTATATATTGGACTGAGCTAATTAGTAATACCGACCATATTTATTGTATGAGTGGGGGGATTCACACTTGAGCACGATACAAAGAGTTACAAGAAACACTGGAGTCGTTATTGTTGGAGATGTCATCTTCAAGATAATATCTTTAGTTATAATGATATACCTTGCGAGGTATCTCGGCACGGTTGGTTTTGGCAAATACAGTTTCGTATTCGCATATCTTGCTTTCTTTGGTATTATAACGGATTTAGGGCTTCAATCAATTCTTGTTCGAGAGATGGCGCGTGATTCAGCAATAGCACCCAAATTGATTGGAAATGCGTATATTATAAAGTTAATATTGGCTGTTTTTGCCGTGGCTCTATCAATGATTGTGATAACACTGATGTCATATCCCGCAGATACAACGACTTATATCTATATAGGAGCTTTTACGATACTATTCGGGTCTTTTAGTGACCTCTATGCCACCATATTCCAGGCGAATCTCAGAATGGCGTATAATATAATTGCAAAATTAGTTTTTAAAGTTTTGTCCGCCGCCTTAATACTTTGGATTATCTTTTCACATGGAAGGCTCATGGAAGTATTTATTGTACTTGTGTTCTCAGAAATGGTCAAAACACTGATTAGCTATTCATTTTCGCGAAAATTTGTCCGACCACAGTTTAGCATTGACTTTGAGCTCTGGAAATATCTATTTAAGGCCGCATTACCACTTGCACTTTCCAGCGTTATCTGGATAATATACTACCAGATTGATATGTTAATGCTTTCGCCGATGCAAGGAGATACCGCAGTTGGAATATATTCAGCGGCACATAAATTATTCGAACCTTTTATAGTTATCCCATATGCATTTATGATTTCATTATTTCCAATAATGTCCGAAGCCTTCAAAACATCGGAAGAAAGATTAATTAAAAGTTATAAACTCGGTCTGAAGTATCTTTTAATTATTGCGTTACCTATTACCATTGGTATAGCGATTCTATCCGATAAAATCATCCTGCTGATTTACGGAGCAGAGTTTGCTGAATCCGCAACTGTACTTCAAATATTGATCTGTGCAATTGTGTTCACCTTTATAAATTTTTTGTTATTGAATCTTTTGATCTCAATCAACAAACAAAAATTACACGCCCTGAGTATGGGGATATGTGCAATTGTTAATGTAATCCTTAATTTAATCTTGATTCCCATATTAAGTTATAATGGCGCTGCTATTGCAACACTGGTTACAAATGCAGTGCTATTCATAGCAAGTTTCTATTTCGTCTCTAAGCACTTATTCGTGCTACCAGTACACGAAATAATAATAAAACCAGTAATTGCTGGGTTGATGATGGGCACTTTTGTATATTATTTTATAAATGTCAATATATTTTTGTTAGTTCCTTTAGCCGTAGTTATATATTTAGTAGCACTATTAGCTTTGAAAACATTTACTGTAGAAGATTGGGAGATGGCTAAAAAAGTACTCAAGAGATAAAATATGGAAATAAAAATAGTAGGGTTAAATAGAGTTATATACTTAGATATATCTTCTCAATATCCCTCACAACTTCATCCTGTGAATACCTTTTACTCCTTTCTAAACTCATTCTCGAATAATATTCTCTAAGTTCATCATTATTTAGCAATCTTATGATTTGATTTGCCAATTCTTTTATTTCTCCTTTTTTGACCAATATCCCATGTTTTCCATCCTCTAATGCCTCTTTAATGCACTCAATATCAAATGCAACTATTGGTAGTCCGGCACTCATCGCTTCCAACAAAACCATTGGCATACCTTCTCGGAGAGATGGCATGGCTAAAATCTCGTTTTTAAAATACATCTCAAACAGTTGATCTTCATCTATGTGACCACAGAAAATAATATTATTTCCTAATCCATACTCAGATACCAACTCTTTTAAATAGTTCAATGATGGGCCTTCTCCAACAAGATTTAGTTTTGCAGAGGGTATTTCTTTCACCACATAATTCATTGCTTTTATTAAAAAATCAACTCCTTTATGTGCTACCGCTAACCTACCAACAAATAAAATAGAATTATGGGCCTTATCTTTATTTCCTTCCTCGCAATAACTTTCCGTAAAGAAGCTCGGTATTACCACAATTTTCTTATGATGAACCTCCTTTGCCAAAATTTCCTTCATCTCTTTACTAAGTGCAATGATGACGTCACTCCATCCAACTGTTTTACTAAAAATAAATTTATCCAAAAAGATTGGCAATCGCCCTCTTCCTTCTTTAAATGGTATTAGTGTTATCGTATATACTGTCTTCTTCTTCATAATCTTTGAAGCAATTATCCCACCAAATGCAAAACGGTATCCTGTACTAACAATATGAATGATGTCAGGATTGAATTCTTTTTGTTTTAACAGATTTATAAAACATAAAAAATCTGCAAGGTATCCATAGAATCTCTCCGGTATTTTGAACCTATATATACTTATTCCATTCAAAACTTTAAGTCCCGCCAACTCTTTATCTGTAGTTGTAGATAAAACCATAACAGTGTGACCATCTTCCTGAAGCTGTTTTGCCAACCCATACGAATACCGTTCGGTCCCCCCAGGAATAACCATTCCATCTGAACCTTTTGATACAAACCATTGACTAACAATTAATATTTTCATTTATTATACCTCTCGTGCATATTTCAATCTAACGCCCATATTTGAATCTTCCTATTATCATATATATTATTCTTTTCCCGATGAACAGATCTGATAAACGGATTATCACCGATATCTTCGTTTTCTATTACGTAAGACAAATTAAATTTAGAAATAATTGGCGTCCCATAATAGCCATCAAAATCATTTTCATTAAGCATAGAAACATAATATCCCGTATAGGCAGTATGAGGGGTCCTTATATATGGACCTTCAAGATAAAATACGGTAGATAACGGTGAAACTTTTGATATGTTCAATTCGCTCATGTTAGTGAAACCATAAGCTAAATCACTTGTACCAAAACCCGTGAGAGTTGGTATTCCAGATATAGCGAACGTCCTCATTGATATAAGCCCGTCATTACAGACAAGGGCTTTGTCTATGTTATTCTTAATCCATAATCCTGCAACGTATGTTCCATCTTCCATATACCACTCATTGTAGTAGTGAATACCCTCCATATTTGTACGCGAATATTGATAAAACCCCGAAAAACTGACAGAAAGTAACAAACAAATAATTATTATTGAGAATACAACCCTTCCCTTCTGCCTATACACCTTAGTAATGTTCGTTAAGCCTATACCAGCCAGAATAAATGCAAAAAGAATAAAGAACCACACAGCGTAAGTTTGGATGTAAAGGAAAGGCGCAAGACAAAGCATAGCAAACAGTAAAAACCATTCGGTAACCCCTTTATCATATTTAAGTAATAAATACGCAAACCCTCCAATGACAAAAACCAAAAGAACTCCTGTATATCTCATGTAGATGGGAACTAAATCAAATAACCAATTATATCTTCCACCCTGAATGAAGTTGCGTGTAAAAAATGGCAGCAGTAGCACGGCGATAAAGAAAATAATGAAAGCGAGATTAACGAAGTTCTCAGAAACTTTTATGTGTGTCTTTAGTTTGTAAAATGCTATAGCGGCAACATAACTGAAGGCAACAGCAGCCGCGAAGTAAAACAAATGATGTGTTAAGGTAAGTACCACAAGCAGTATAAAACTAAGTGAACTCCATCTTATTATAGAAGTGCGCGTTTTTAAAAGTAGATAAACAAACAGGGGTAGCAATACCATAAAACAACCCCTTGCAGATAGTTGCCATGTCGAAAAATTCAATATTCCAGGCGCAACAGAATAGCCAAATGCTACTAAAAATTTGAAAATATCGTTGTTCTTTATCGCTCCAGCCATTATATATGCAAAAAACGCGCTAGAAACTCCTATAAATGCACAAAATAGCCACACAGTCCGTTCCATACCAATGCCAGTGCACTGCGAAATACCAGAAACAAGAAAAGGAACTACACTCGCATAAGAATAAGGATAAAAACCTCCTATTGATAACGGATTCACCCACCACATCGCCCAGCCAAACTCTGATATTGAATTTGTCAGTATGTGTATTGCAAATGTATCCCATCCAATCTCATGTGGTGTAGTTGGAATCCTTAGAATTATATTAAGAGCTATTAAACATGTCCATAGCGTAAATCGAACACGGTTCGTAAATTTATTTCTGTACATAATTTATTGCATCTCTAAATATTCCAAACATGTTCTCATAATCGTTTATTTCTTCAAATATTCTTCTTGAATTTTCTCCCATCATCTTTGCTAATCCAGGATTTGAAATAATTTTATACAATGTTTCATGCAATTCTTCAACGCTCTTATTTTTGACTGCGTAGCCATTATAACCCTCTTTTACTAAATCATCCGCGGCGCCAACGGCATCAGTAGTGATAATAGGCTTACCAAAAGCCATAGCTTCATTTATTACTAAGCCCCAAGCTTCGTATTCATCCCCAAAGAGAATTGAAGGCAAAACAAAAACATCACAAGTTTTATAGTAAGATGCTCTCATTTTATCTTGGAAGCCAGAAAAGATAATATTTTCATCACCTAATTCTTTAGCTAAATATTCACATTCTTTTCTATATGGTCCATCACCAACAACTACAAGTACAACATTATCCATTATATTCTCGAGTAGTGCGAAGGATTTAATTAAGTAGTCCAAGCCTTTCATCCGAACGATTCGACCAACGAATAAAATAATTTTTTTATCTTCTAACCCCAATTCTTCTCTCAGGTCTTTGGTTGGTGTTCTACTATAGTCAATCGCACACTGAGGGCACGTAAAGATCTTCTCAACTGGTACACCAAGTTTTAGATACGTCTTATAAGCTTTAGTTCCCGTAGCAATAACAGCGTCAGAATGTTTTGCAATAAATCTTGTAGAGATATTCAGCAATCTTTTAATAAAAGAGTTGGAGGGCAGAGACCAAAATTCTGTCCAAAATATAAACTTTTTTCCTGTGATTTTTGCTATTGGGAAGCAAATATACCGGGAAGTTGATGTTAAAACAATATCATAATTTCTCTTAGATAATTCTCTTATTAATCTCAGATACATAATAATGGACCGCCCTCTCACCAGTAATTTATCACTTTTTAGTATTTTGTGGTTCCATTTCTGTGGGATTTTCTCCAAATGTTTTTCCTTAGCATTATCTTGGCCTCGACTTTGTTGAGTAAAGATGAATGTTATATCGTGTGTTTCATTTAATTTATCAAAAAGTTCCAATCTATAATCCATAAGAGCTGGATGGATAAAAGCAATCTTCATAAAGATGCACTACTAAATTTTTCATCAGAAGAAGCATCTATATTCTTGATGCAGATCATACGTTCTCCCAAATTAGGGAAGTAGTAACTAAATGGACTGAATATGACTCTTAGAACCCTTTTAATTATCTTTTTGAGGTATGAATGAGAGGGTGTTAACCACCAACTTATCTTAACTCCAAAGCCACTTACATTATAACCCACTTTCTTAAACTCGAAGGGATAGTAGCCCGACTTATGTTCTTGATGGGGATTTCCATCGCATGGATCCTGTTGTAAAAAGCCTACAGGGGTAGTAATAATCACCTGCTTTTTAGCAATTTTCTCCATTTCTTCGATCAATTTCATACCATTCTCCCTCTCGAAATGTTCTATCAACTCCATGCATAAAACTATATCAAAACTATTCTCCTTAAAAGGTAGTTTCCTAACATCGCATAAAACATACTCATCGTGAGTTTTATTTCTTTTTGCTTCTTTTAGATCGGACTCAAAGATGTCCGCACCTACGCTATAAAACTTATGCTTATTGGATTGCAGGATTTTCATAGTTTCGCCCCGTCCACAGGCTAACTCCAAGATGTTTTCTGATCCTTTATTCAAACTTCTCAATATCGTATTCGTAAGATAAAAAGGCACATATGCACTATATTTCCAAACCATTTCGTCAATAATTTGCCATATTCTCTTCATATATCTATCACCTATCCTATTTTTTTCTCAGTTTATTCTTATAATATTCTACTACTTCTTTATATTTTTGATGGTAATAGTAATCTCCAACCTCTTTATCGTCTATTTTATCCATCCTTTTTATAGCAGCACATAAATACCCATACAGATAAGCAATTCCTGTATAATTGGGCTTTTCAAATGTTAATTTAATCCCTTTCGCTAACACGAAAAGAGGATGATAATTTCTGAAATAACAGGATTTACCATGATATTTATATCCATTCCAAAGCCCTTCTGCACTGCTCGTCCTTCTTGTCTGCACCGCTCTTATCCCCTCAAAACTTCTCGTCTCCCAACCCTTCAATTTTGCAAGCACATTCGATACCGAATCTGAGGAATAACTGATAAGATATCCTCCTGTTTCCTCAAAGCATTCTTTTCTCCACAATCGTAGGCTGCCCATTGGCAAGTCTTCGCGATTCTCCTCCAAAAATAATTTATTGCTAATGTTGGAGTATACACTGCCGCTGGCTATACCTACTCTTAGGTTCTTTTCAAATTCCTTGATTAGTTTTTCAAAAAACTCTGTTTCTAATATCATGTCGGCATCTATATTACCTATATAATCAAAGCTTATATTGTGAATCGTACAATAATTAATTGCTATGTTAAATCCAATATTATATACGTGATAAACATGTTTACCCAAGTCCCTGGGACCTTCTTTTAATCTAATACTATAAATCCACTTATGTATTTTCTGTGCGTTTCTAATTATACTATGTGAATTGTCAGTACTTCCATCATCCACAATCACCCATACTAAAGGTTTAATTGTTTGCTCTACTACAGATTGTATGAGTTTAGGCAGATTATTTTCTTCGTTCCTCGCAGGCGTAACAAGAATGTAACTCAAAATTAATACCTACACGAAGCTCGAAGATTATGTGCTAAGTAATTAGGGTGTTTTTGCATATTCTTCTATGAACTCCACCATAAACTTTGCAGCGTCTATCTTTTCATTTAACATTTTTTCCTTCTTGTCTTGCCATTTACTCTTGAGATTTTCATCTTTCAGGAGATCTATTGCTTTTTCGAGAGCTTCTTCTCGATTTGTGACCGTATAGGCCAAATCATATGTCTCTTCTAATTCATCGAGATAACCACGCCTCGATGTTGATACATAGATAGATGGTACGCCCAGTATAGCCGCTTCTGAAGCGGTTTTAGCTCCTTCTCCGATATACATCGTTGCATATGAAACAAAAGTGTGAAAATCTTTTATAGGAACGTTTATCCGATATTTTTCGAGTTCTTCAGTTAAAGGTATCTCTGAAGTCAAGAAAACACGTCCGTAATCCTCAATTTTCTTTATGAATTCTAACATATCCTCACTTGAATCAAAGTCAAATCCTTTTACACCGATGTCATGATGTGATTCCAATGAAGAAAATCTTAGCAGTACATATTTATCATCCATACCTATATTTAATCTTTCTAATGTGGATACATTTGGAGTGAAATGGTTTGGGTGCAAATAAGCAAGTTCATAGTACCCATTAAATCTCACTTGCTTTGGCCCCAGATCTCTTGTAAAACAGGATGGGGTGCAGACAACATCAGTAAAAGGCAGCATGAGCCGAATAGCTAAATTTGCTCGTTCGGTATTTGTAAAAGCGATGTGTGGTTTTCTAAATATTTTACTAACCTGTGCTGAATAAGGAGACCCAGAACTTATAAAAATATCTGGTTTAAACTCTCTTGAGATTCTGTATATCCAGATATCATTTATGATTTCACCATAAGCTTTGGCGAGGAGGTGTTTGTAGTGCTTGCCCATGTCATACTCGAAATTGTATCCATCTAAAACCTCTGTGACATTCTCTTTGTCTCTTGCAGCTATTTTGATAACGTGGCCACGCTTTGTCAATTCCCCTATAACATTCCTAAATAAGTTCACATCCGTTGGATGTCCTACATCCACCAAAATCCTCATTTAACTACTCCCTTCACATGTTCTGCTATTTTTACTATCTCACGTTCCCCAAGTGTATAGTGGTTAGGTACAACCAGTATGGTATCTGCAATGTTCTCAGTATTTGGACAATCCCTTTTATATCCATAATGTTGTTCACTCTTTAAAGGTGTTCCGCTATACAATTTAGAAGTATCTACACCTCTGTTCCTCAAATAATCACTCACTGAATCTCTTTCCTCCATGCTATCAAATCGAATTGGAAATAAATAGTAATTACAATAAGTATCTTTGCTTTCATATGGCAATCTCAGAGAAGTGTCTTTTAATTCATTGATTAAAAAAAACGAGTTTTTCCTTTGTATTTCTACTTTCCTTTTGAAAACTACTATTTTCTTTAGCATCAGACTCAAATCATTCTTATTGATACTCGCCACTTCAAAGCTTCTTTTGGTCATCAGATCTACTTTATCCTCGATCGATAACCCTATAGGAAGCGCAAAAAGACCAAACCACGGCCTATGATAAAAAAGAGACCGCATGTAAACGATAAATGAATGTTTGATGTTGTTTAAGACGGATGGCTTTTTCAAATAATCCATCTCTTTTTGGAGTCTATCTGCCAGACCATCGTTGTTCACGATGACCATCCCCCCACCACCAACGGATATATATTTCGCCAAACTAAAGAATGAAGCATCGCCTAACGTGCCTGTTTTCATGCCTTTGTATTCGCTTAACAGTGAATGAGCACAATCTTCAATAACAGGTTTATCCCCTGCTATTTTCTTGATTTTATCCATGTCTGTGGGTCGTCCAAACGTGTGTATCACAACAACCACTTCTAAATCTTCAATTTTCTCCTTTAAATCGTGGGGGTCAACCGTGTAATTATCATCTATCTCAACAAAACAGGGGATATGTCCAGCTTTAACAATTGCATCGAACACAACCGTACATGAATACAAAGGTACCCCCACTTTTGAACCTTTTGGTAGATTTAGTGCTTTCAATATCACATACAACGAGTTTCTACCATAGCTCGTGAACAAAAATGTTTTTTCACCAAATATAGATTTTAATGGGCTCAAATCAAATTCGCCACTTGCAAAAGCCGATTTAACCCCATAGCAAAAATCTTTAAAAGTGTAATCCAGATTAAATCTTGGTATTAAATTTGGCATTGGTTTCATTTTTCTATACTCTCTTTTTTAAATTACTTTTGTAGAATACTTAAAGCGTCACTACGTTTATATTTTTTAGCTATAATGAAAACCCAGGGGCTTATGTAAGGTAAATATTCTAATCTAAAGAGTCTTTCTAAAGCTGCAAAGTAAGGTATCAACTTGCTATTGGATGCTCTTTTTGCGTCCCCGACTTCCCATATATCGCCGGATGCATCTGCGTAAGGTATCAACTTGCTATTGGATGCTCTTTTTGCAGGTATCCAGTTGAATCCAATAGATTTTTCTATAACAAAACCTAACCTCTCCAATTTTATTTCAAAACTTCGACATGTAGTGAAATAAAATGAAGGACGCTTTCGACGATTTGGATGGAGAATTTTGTAGCTATTTCTATTTAAAATCGTAATCAATAACAATCCCTCATCTTTTAGTACCCTATGGCACTCTTTAATAAAAAGATTTTTATCAGTCATGTACTCTATTGCTTCGATAATCAATATGGCATCAAAAACGGATTCTCTGAAAGGAAGTTTTTGACCATCACCTCTTGTCAAAGGTATTGAACTCTCTTTCTCTTGAAGAATTTGAAGAGGAGTTAAATTATAATCTAAACAAATGATATCGGCTCCATTTTTAAAAAAAGGAACTGAAAATCTACCACTACCACCCCCAACGTCTAAGTAAATTTTATTATCATGGTTATTTCCCAAGTATAAATTAATAATTTCCTCTTCTCTATTAGTAATATAGTGCCCCATTGGTGTTGAATTTGCAAAATCGGGAAAATATTTTTTTTCTTTCATGGTATCTCTCAAAATCATGATATAAGATTTTTTTTAATGGTTTGAACGCATCTTCTGCAACTTCTTATGCATTTCAAACCCTTTCTCTGCAATCTTCATCTTAGCAGGCGAATGCACCTTTTTGTATCGCCCAAAATTTACTGTTTTGCCACCGAATCTCCTTTTAAACTCCCTTACACCATATTCTTCGTTTGGTTTACCTGCCCCACCAAAATCAAATGTAGCAAATCCATTTGCGCCCTCTTTCAGAATGTGCCAGACTAAAGCCTCATTCACATATAGCGATAAGTGATCTGATGATGCACCAGCGTACCAATCGTAGATCAGTTCTTTATATTTAAGGACGGCTCTTGCCCCCACATATTTGCCGTCACATCTTGCTAAATAAAATGTAGCCATCTTTGGCGATAATAATTCAAAAGCCGATTCCATTAGACTGATATCTGCTACTGGTACCTTCACATTTTTATATGTTTCGTCCACTATATCATAAAAAATTGGGATGAGCTCCTTATCACAGAGTTCTTCTATAACTACTCCTTTATTGGTTGATCTATTAATGCCCTTTCTTCTTGATTTGTGTATATCCCGCCATATTTCCTCCTCAGGTCTGTTCAAATCAATCAAAAAATTAAGTCGCTCTTCGTATTCATAACCAGTTCCATTAAAAAAACCAGTAATACTCGATGTATCCCACATATCCCGAATCTGCGTATAAAGTGCCTTTTTCTGTGCTACTTTATTATAATGTTCCATCAAGAGTTTAAGCACTTTGATACCATTTTCATCTTCAATAAATATTGGTCCGCCTTGAATTACTGACCTAGCAGAGAACGACCCCAGTATACCATCCATCTCTTTTATCACTACCGCCTGGAGAACCGCAAGTATCTCTCCAGTATTACTATCAATAGCTGCCAGCGATATTGGCTCATAGTTCTTTGTTCGTTTATAAACCTCAGCCATCTCTGGTGTCTGGAATATAGTTCCCTGTGGATGGTTATATACAAACTCACTCCATTGTTTGATGTTGGGAGAATCAGTTATTTCAATCATAGAAAAATCTCATCATGTAGCTCAAGTTTTTTAGATTTCATACGCGAATGCCCGTCGCATATTTTTTCGCTATTTTGTTTTCAGGATCTTCTTTTAATCTTCTCTTCGCATCTATTATCTCGATACCAAGTATCTCTCCTTCCTTGCCTATGTCAACAATTACACCTTCGGCAACCTCCTTGCTGTATTCAAACTCTCCACGCTCTAATTCTATATTCAGGATATCTATATCCTCTAAATACTTTATTTCCATACTTACATCCTTCCCAGATACCGTTCTGCTTTTGCTGGATATGCAGTTATTACCAATATATGGTCTTCATACTCTTCAAATATAACCCTGAGCACATGATGACCATATACTCTCTGCGATATTCTTCTTCCATACTGACCATCCATGCCTGAATGAGGTTCTTTCAGCGTCTTTATTACTTCCTGCTTGCTTATGTTCCTTTTATTCATCTTGTACAAAGCATATGGGTGAAAAATTATTTCCTTCTCATTTTCAATCATTCATTCACAGAATCCGTGACAGTTTCATCATTTTTGTGACAACAGGTGACTGAAGACTCATTAGTTCTTTTATGTGTCATCTATATTGTCTGGAATATATTACCATGTGGGTGGTTATATATAAATTCACCCCACTGTTTTATATCAGGGGAATCGGTTATTTCAATCATGAAAACTCTTTCTATACTTTACGATTCCTGCTTTACCGACATTTTTCACATTCTGCCATACCATATCCCACAACCAACTACCAAAATTATCACTCCATCGCTCTGGATGCGCGGAGATGCATATCTGTCCCAGAGTCTCATTTTTTAATAAATCGATAACATCATCTGTATATTTCACACGATAAACAGAATCTGCATCCACAGTATCTTTCACACTATACCTTGTGTTGTTCCATCCCCGCCCGGTATCTGTGAGATATAAGACCTTTTCATAGTCAATTGACAAATAAGGTTCACCGATAATACCAAAATCTCTAAAATCGTATTCATTCCACAAATCCTTATTCACCCATTTGCTTAATGGATTTCCATGCATACATATCGTTTTAACATCACACATTTTCCTGAATTCTTTCAGCTCATTTTCAAATAATTTTATTGCTTCTTCAAAATCACCTTTCGTTTTGTCCAGCACTTCATAATGATAGCCAATTTCCTGTCCAAGGTTATTTATCGCCATGATAATATCTGACTTGAATACACTGGCTGTGGTTCTGAAGTAATAAGTGGAGTTTATCCCAAATTCCTTTTCTATCTCTGCCATTTTCATTGCATGTTCAGGTTTCCTGTCCACATCGTGGCGGATAACAACACATCTGTTTTGTCGATCCTCCAAATACGTGCGAACACTCACTGATGTATAACCAGAATCTATGATTGTTTTACAGAGTTCTATATATTTATCAAGTGTGAAGTCCAGCATAAAATACCTCGGTTCTCAAGTGTGTAATGCAGCAAAATATTGGGTTGTTTGAATTATAAGCGTATTCATCCATGTTTCCCTCATCTTGAACTCGTTTCTCCTACAGTCTCTGTCAGTTTATCCATAAGCAGGAATAGTTTACTCATAACCAGCTCATTTACTATAACGCTCTGAACCAGTGCATACCATAGTGTTGCTATAATGCTCTCTCCAATCAATCAAGTTTGCGCCAGTTACCGTTCCTGAGTCCTTTTCTGAATGTCTGGAAGATACTCTGGTATCTGAACTTCTTAAGCACACCTATATACATTCTCTTCTTGCTAATAAATTTTTGTGTTACTCATGATCATTAATCCAGCAGTGGCTTTATAAGTAAAATGGTGGTATTAATAAAGTATTCGCGATGATGTGCCTTGAAATCCTCCTTTGGTACCTCTATAATAAGGTAACTTTATGAAAGAATATCCTGTTGATGGCATGTTATACGACGTCAGGATTCTATATTTTCAGGTGAGATGATGGAGCTAATTCAATCGGTTCTGCTGGGTTTGATACAGGGCATCGTGGAGTGGCTTCCGATAAGTAGTGAAGGGCAGGCTATGTTATTCATGGTGGAGTTTCTTAGACTTAGCCCTGCAGATGCGCTTTCTCTTGCGATCTTTCTACACCTTGGAACCATGCTCGCCGTTATCCTGAAGTTCAGAATCAAATTTCTTAATGTCATTGGACGGCACTCGAAGTCTGATCAAACTCTCTTAAGGATAATCGTCATTTCAACGCTTGCGACAGGGATAACCGGGGTCCCGCTTTTCTTTCTTCTAAAAAGCTTCAATCAGGGCGATATTATCATGTTTCTTATAGGGCTGATGCTTATACTTACTGGAATTCTTCTGAGGGCTCCGGACTCAACGATCGATAAATACAAGCAGATAGAAGATATGAAGATGCGCGATATGATATTCCTTGGGCTTGCACAGGGTTTATCAATCCTTCCTGGTGTTTCCCGATCCGGGACAACCATAACTTTCTTACTGCTCAGGAAGTTGAATCAAAGGGCTGCACTGGAGGTCTCATTCCTGATCAGTGTTCCTGCAGTACTGGGGGCTGTTGCATTAAGTCTTCTTACATCCTCTTCTCAACCAGTAGTATCTTTAGAAAATGCTATTGTGATGATCTCTGTTTCATTTCTTGCTGGCTACGCCGCGATAGATGTTCTTTTAAGGTTTTCAGAGCGTTTGAATTTTTCAAAGTTCTGCATCATCCTCGGGCTCATTACCATTGGAGTCGCAGTCTTGCCGTGGATTATCTGAAATTTTGTCCAAACCAGAAACTTGGTGAAAATGAGTTCATTTATCTATGTTGCTGTGCTGCACATATTGCAAGAGCAGCATTTTGCATGTAAAAAATTTACAGGATTTGTGATAAAGATCACAAAATCTGTTACTTATTTCTGATTTCGTCTTCGGTTGAAGAACATGAACAGCCCGAGCACAGATAAAACCGGTAGTGCAATCGTTGCAAACTCTGGGATCTCACTGTATTGGAAGTCTTCGATCGTTATCACATCGTTTGTACAGCTTATAGTAGCACACAGGTCAACTTCGCCAGGAGCGGATATTCCGAGCGCTGACTTGGGGATTTTCATCTCGATAACATAGTTGGCTGCACCATTGTCCCATGACCAATCGCTATATATTTGATAAACAATCTCAGCATGCCCGGTATAGGTTCCGCTAACCATATTACTGAAGGCTAACTGAGACTGGGCACAGTCTGTGGTAATCTTCTCCCACGTTGGATTGCCAAAGACATCTCCTATACTACCGCTTATAGTCCTGCCATCATTTGTCAGTTTAATACCGTATTCATAGGTGCCGTCATTGTCGAAGTCAAGGGCTAAATCTCCAGATATAAGGTGAATAGAGCTACTACCGCATGGGTAATCTATACCATCTGGTGGCATCGATGTGATGATCGCTATATAGATGTATGGACCACTTACATCTTCATCCACTACATCTTCATCCACGTACATCGCTTCGATATCGCACGCTTCGATGCCTGGGTCACCACCGGCACCAGGCCAGTTCTCAACTTCACTCATGGCTGGGAGAGTGGCATACCAGCTGTTATTAGTAGGATTAACACCCCAATCATCAAGATCCCCATCGATACTGTATGCCACTGTTGTTCCAGTCATCACTGTTAGCGCTATTATACCCAGTACAAATAGTTTTGCCATTTTTTCTTTATTCACACAAATCACCTCGTTACGTTACGTTGATATTAAGGCTATTTAGCCAATATTCGAATAAAATAAAAAAATTAGAGTTGAGAAAAATTAGTTTCTCAAATCCAATCTTATTTCTGGTTTCGTCTTCGGTTGAAGAACATGAAGAGCCCGAGCACAGCTAAAGCTGGTAGTGCGATTGTGGTGAATTCTGGGATTTCAGTGCATGATGATGCAAGCGGCCCTGTCAGATCGTTACCATTATCTACAAAACCATCATATTTTATCCCGTAAGCAACAGTAGCAATAGGGGTACCATAGTCACCCTTTAATACAATTGTAACAATGACTGTATTGTTCGTGTTAACTTGATAATCGATTTTTATTCCATGCACACCATCGTGATCTCCATAATCCCAACCAGGATCCTGTTTATAATAGAGTTCAGTTCCTTCAACAGAAACGTTTCTGATGGCGCTTTCACTGCACCATGCAACGGTAAAGTGACTTATGTCATGGGGATCCCCGGAAGCACAGGATACATTGAATGTCCACGTTGTTTCATCCTCTATGGAATTATAGCTAACTGCACCATCAGTTATCGAATATGCAGATATGACTGACGAAGATACCAACAGGGCAAATGCTACAATTAGCAACCTCAGTGCTGCTCTTTTTTTTGTACCCATTACAAATAGTTTTGTCATTTTTTCTTTATTCATATAGATCACCTCGTTTTGTTACGTTAATATCAAGGCTATTTAGCCAATATTCGAATAAAATAAAAAAATTAGAGTTGAGAAAAATCAGTTTCTCAAATCCAATCTTATTTCTGGTTTCGTCTTCGGTTGAAGAACATGAACAGCCCGAGCACAGCTAAAGCGGGTAGTGCGATCGTTGCAAACTCTGGGATTTCTGTATTGAAACCAGAACACACCCCATAGTCTACGCAGTCAACACTCGCATTGAAATAGCCATCCTGATCGCGGTCGTATACAATATCATAACTACCTGGGGCTGGTATCTCGCCTGGATTGTTGCCAACTACACCTAATAATTTAGGACCAGTGTAGCCAGTAAGGCCCTTATCGACCTCGGATCGCGCTACATCCGTATACAAAAGTACCATTGGGTGGTCTGTAGAATTGTCAATTACTTCGCCATCATCCCAGCTCTCTGGCTTCGAACCATCTATCACCACATAGATATCAGCTTTATCGTCAGAGTCTACAAGATCAAATCCACGCACGTATACCGACTGACCAACAATAAAGTCATTTATTTCTTGGTTTCCTATACTGTCGGTTGACTGGATAATACCTGCTACCATTGCCGTTCCTGCCATCACGGTGAATACTGCCATACTCAACACAAAGACCATTGCCATTTTTTCTTTATATCTATTCATTCAAAGTTTACCTCCAAATTGTTAACAAATCGCATTATGTTTCGATTCAATAAAAGAGGTTAAGAACGAGAGGTTAGTAGTTATAATTCGAACCTGTGGTACGTACTTATGGTACTGATACGTTGTTGGAAAAATTACTCTGGCGTCCTGGATGTAATAGAAGTTGCAGCTCATAGAGGATCTGGTGGACCCCTCACCTGTTGCTTCCAAATCGAAGAGCGCCTGAATTGAACATCCGTTTCGTGTTTCGTGGCACAGAACCTGATCCAGGACATGTCATGCCAGGCACTCAAATCCTGGCGAAATTTGTAGTAAATGGTAGAGTGATTCCACCGGTAAAACAAAAGCTTATAAATAACAGGGATAGGATATAACAAATAAAGATGACTGAGTCTAGGAACATCGTCCTGTTTTTATTGATATTCGCACTCTTTCTCGGTGCAACCATCGAGATCAGTGAAGGCTCTGTTTTTCTTGGCATTCTACTCTTTATAATCGCAGTTGCACTTATTTCAAGAATAAAAGTAGGTAAATCGCACATAATAACAGGATCAAAATTGCGTATGCTATCAGGTGGACTGATCATTGCATCTGACATCACCTACAACATCTTAACCCAGAGTGGACTTGGCACACTTGATATCATGACCTTTCTTCTTGGAGTCTCATTGATCGCATACAGTATAGACAACGAAGAGATAAACAGGATGGGCAAGTTTGGTGCATATATGTCTGCTACATTCCTTGCACTCTTTATACCATTCTTTATCGTCTTTGGTAAGTTCGATATCAATTTTATGCACATATTCGATCATTACTTTGTCCTTCTCCCATCGGTTTTCATCATCAAAGCAATGGGAATCCCGGTTGAAGTAATCTCCACTGAGACAGTTCGTATCGCTGGTGTAGAAGAGATAACTGTTATAATCGGTGGGCCCTGCTCAGGTTTGTACTCGATGTTTCTTTTGATAGGCATAATGGTAGCTTACACACAGATAGAAAATATCAAAAAGGCTAAGTTTTATTCATTGCTCTTCATCTGTATCGCTGTTGCATACCTTGCAAACATCATGCGGGTTACGATCCTGTATCTTGTCGGGTTTTACTATGGTAAAGAATTAATGTTCTTGTTCCATGTGCATCTCGGGTGGATCGTGTTCGTGGTTGTTGTAGCAGTGCTCTTATCTGTACTGAACAGGATTGCTGAGGCTACACAGTCTTCAACTTAGACCTGAAAGTAAGAGACATAAACGCAAAAAGCAGAAGGAGAATACCCAAATAAACAACTGAGATGATAAGAGCCCGTGCAAAGACAAAATCTTTCATACTGAATGTATCTATTACGATGATAGCAAACAAAACAGATATGTATGCGATAGAACTAAAGAAGAATGGTTTAATTAGTCCACGTATTTCATATTCTCCTGAAGATCTCATTGGCTCATCATCGCGTTCAGTCTTCTTCAAGCGTCTTACTCTCTCACCAGTTTGCGGGTGTGTGCAGAAGAGCGAGTAGTATGTTGGAAGACTAATATCCATCAATCTAAACTCATTGCCATGGAATGGATTTACAATAAAAAGATGCGCATGTGATGGATTTACACCAAAACTGTAAGAGTCTTCTGTTTTCAGTTTGTTATCGATTCTTTGCAGAGCAGATGCAAGTTCATCTCCTTTACCATGTATGGAAGCGCTCTTTTCATCTGCCATGTATTCACGTGATCTTGACATTACGACCTGAATAATCGTTGCTGCTGGAGGGGCAACGAGAGCGGTCACAAAGAATCGTATCAGGTTTGGTGCTGGGTCATCTTCCTGCCCGAAACCTGTGAATATGGATGCCCAGAAAGCAACACTTGCTAATGCTGTGAGAAATCCTGCCAGTATTCCGACCTCGCCTGCAACAGGAGTCCCCCCCTCTTTGATGTGTGCAAGCTCATGAGCGAGTACAGCTTCTATTTCTCCATGATCAAGAAGCTCCATCAATCCATCAGTCACAACGATCGATGAATGCTCTGTATTTCTGCCAAGTGTAAAGGTATTTGGCATCGGTGAATCGACGACGTAGACCCGTGGAATTGGAAGTTCCATCTTCTTTGAAAGCTTGGCTATAATCTCGTGAAGTGATGGATACACATCATTCTTTACCCCTTCTGCATGGTACCATCGCAGCAATATCCTGTCGCTGTAAAAGTAGACTGATAGCGCAAGAAGAGATATGAATGCAAACATAACGATCATGCCAAGAAACTCAACACCGATCATTCGTCCTGCTGCCTCACCTGCCACCACCATCAGTACTGTGAAGCCTATCCATAGAAATAAGAGTCTCCTGCGGCTGTTCATATCTCAGCACCAACATCATTTCGTGTTGATCTATCATCAGCCTCTGAAAGCTCGTTTACGTGTTTTATCTTCACGTCATCCCACCAGACACTCAAAGGAAAGCCCCTTGAATCTTGCTTTGCGTATACTCGAAGCATCAATTGGTTTGTTCCATTATCCAGTGTGATAGGAACTTTGACAGCCTGCCATTCTTCATCGTCTTCGACATCATCCTCCCACACAACAAGATTGTTTATTAAAACTTGCTTAAACATGCAACCTTTGCTTCTGTTGGAGGTGTATGAGTCTCTCACCTTAAACGATATGACTGCAATACCTTCTTCTGATTGGACATCCTGGTATATTCCGCCATAATATCCCTTTCGTATAAGTGTTTCTGATGGATACTTGATTTGATATGTGCTCTCCGGGAGTGCATCAAGTCTGATTCCACCTATACTCATACGCTCCCCACTTTCCGCATCAAATTCAATACTGCTCTCCATATAAGCACTCGACATTGCAAAGAGCATCAGATGTCCCGGGATTACCTCCATCTCGAAGTATCCGTTGCTATCAGTAAGCGTTGATTTTTCGTATTCCTCATTGTCGGTTACTGTAACCTTCACACCTGCAAGTCGTATCTCATTATAGTGTACATACCCGCTAATTGTAGAAAGGGGTAGCATAGGATCAATCGGTGGCAGGGAGTCAAGTCTCAAGTCAAGGGTTTGCACTTCGCCATAAGGTATGTTAATCGATTCTTCCCACTCGAAATAACCTGTCTTACTTACCTTGATAATTATGGGTCCTGCAACAGTATTCATCTCATAATAACCAGCTTCGTTGCTTCTTGTATGATCGGAATATTCATTGCCTTCAACTTGTATATATGCGCTTGAGATTGGAGCATCAGTCGTGTTATCATAAATGTGGCCCTCAACAAGGGATACCACAGGATCCAGTCTCACTTTGATAATGTAATCACCTGTTACCTCAAGTGTTGTTGTATTTGTCGTATAGCCATCGTATCTGACTTCTATACTCGAGCGACCAAATAGTGTTTTCAACCTAAAGTATCCGTCTTCATCTGCTATTGCATGCCTCTCAAATCCGTATGCATCACGAATCTTGACACGTGCACCTTCAATCGGTAACCATGTTACATTGTCGGTTACGTATCCCCTGATTGTCGACATTTTTTCAGCCAGTTCTGTTGGGACTGTTGTCTCCAATGTCTCATTCACAACCGAAAGCTCTTCTAAGGTCATGTTGAAGAAGAATTTCGGATCATTTGTCAGGTTAACAACCAATCTTTCCCCACCTTTTATATCAAACTCGGCCCCACTTTTTTCATACCCATTAGCACTTGACTCAATCCAAAAATGATCTGCAATCGCCCCGATCTCGTAATACCCGCTTGCGTCTGTTGTATTGTGTTCCTTATACCCATAACGATTTTTCACAGCTACATGAGCATTCTCGATCATCTTTCCTGTTTTGTTATCGCTCACATATCCATAGATTGTGGCATTCTCAACCTGTTGATGAAACTTTGTATAATATCCTCTGAAATATCCAGCGCTCTTTACAAACTCCCAACTGCACTCCATTTCCATATCTGGGTTACCGATTTTCGGCGTATCCAATATAGCATACCTTCTTATCATAGTGAGGTTATTATAATCAATGATCGAATCAACCCATAAATGCACAGATCGATGCGGAATGGTTGAATCATCCCTGTACAGCAGAAATTCAAGCTTCATGTGTTTACCCGGGTGCTTCGGAGTGAAATAAACTTTATCCACCCATTTTTCTTCATGTGAAAGCGTTGTTTTCTGCTCTTTAAGTAAACGACCTCCCAATCTAACTTTTAAAGTATAATCTACTCGAGCATGCTCATAGTTTTCTATGCCAACTATCATGGAACTGGGCTCCAGGATATATAGGGCAGAAGGATAATCTTCTGCTTTCCCATCCTCGCCGAGTATGTATAATGCAGTAAACTCCTCATCTTCAAAGGTGAGTTTTGCATAAGCCAGCATTCCAGATGCTATTATGATCGACCCTACAAGTGCTATCACAAGTGCCTTTTCAATATCACTTGGCTCTTCTTTCGACTTCCTCAACGATGTAAAAAAATCTGATATAACTGAAGGATCAAGGGAGAACCGCTCTTTCTTTGGAACTCTCAATCTCACAACCAGGGTAATCAGCATAAGGATTAAAAGTATCAGGGAAAGTGAATAAATAATCGGTGCGGGCCTAAACCGCCAGACTGTGATGCTTATAATAAATCCATCAAAAACGAATATTGCTATACTCAATCCAATACTCAATGTGAACCGTTCAATACTGCTCAACTCTTTTTTTCTTGGGAACATCGCTGATATCAAGAGATAACCTGGCAAGAAGAGGAGAATAAGAAGGCTAAAGATTACTCGCAGTGGTGTCTGGTTGAAAGGAGGTATGAGAACGAACAGGTAAGCTAAAAATGTGAATATAATAACAAGTATGAGATCAAAGAACAATGCTTCATTGGATCTAATCCATTGAAGACTTTTTACACCTTTCATTCAAAACACCGACTAAATATGCAATACTCCCGACGTTTCATTATATTATTATAATGGACTTATACTTTGTGCTAAATCTTATCCACAGGAATGTATCCACGCCAAAACATTGCGAAAAAGCAACAGAACTCATATTTAGCAAAATTATAGGTTAATGACGCTCATACTCCTTGCTTAATAATCTTATAATTCCTGAATAAAAAACAATGAGTAGTTGAACAAAGAGCAAGCCAAGAAAATCTGCAAACAGGTCAATCGAGCTTGATGTACGGTACGGTACGAACATTTGATGAAATTCATCTGTAACACCGTAAAGAGTGCCTATGAAAATAGCAAAGAGTGCCGGGTACCTCTTCAAAAAAGCATTATCGGCACAGCTTAATGTCCTATTTAACAACAAACCAAGTACCATGTACAAAACTACATGTGCAAACTTATCAGGATGCAGATATGCAATGTAGAGAGGAGAGAGAAGGAATTTAAGCCTGTTATCCTCAAATAAACCCATAAGTTCACCCATGAACTCACGGAGGAAACCAATATCATGAGGAGACGGTGGTGAAGATAGCGAAGACAGGAAAAAGATAAATAGTGCATATCCGCACGTCAAAAAAACGAGCACCCGAAATTTATCAAACCGTATCATACAAGTCCATCAATAACATGCAATTAAACTTAAAAGCTTTAACTCTACTCCAAAATAAAATAGCATTGTATGTTTCACTCAGCTGTCCCTGTTTCAATAGTTTAAGCTGATTCTGTCACTTATATCAACCACAGCAGATATGTTATGCGTTGTAATAAAGATTAAGGTGGGGTAGGTTTAGTACAGTTTGCCGCAAACTCTCACTATTTTGATTACGTACCATTAGATATTGCCTTTGGTGATATTCTTCATCGTAGGTTGAAACAGTGTAATGCATGTAGATAGAGGGAGCTTGCATGAGCACAATGTAGCGTTTTGATGACACCTTCCACACCCGGATGTGGACAGAATGTGACAACAAAACTATTGTCCACAACTCTACGAAGAGAGTATACTCTTGAAAAGTCGAATGAGGAAAGACTCGAGTCACGTTCTGTTAGTGAGTTAGTAGTAACTTCTGAGCTAATATCATGGTAAAATGTGCACTATGAACCTTACTCGGCTGAGATAGTGTGAAATTTTAGGGAACAATTATGATGAGTTGCCGGTGTATGAAAATTGGTGATAATAAAAAAATATTACTTGAATAACGTATAGAGTTTGGAAATCTCGCCCAAAGCAATCTCACCATTACCTGTTATTTTGTATGTATTATATCTTGACTCTATCAATCCTTTCTGGGTTAGCAATTTTATTATTCTCGATGCACGCTCAAAGTTCAAGTTCGCACCATATACAATCCCCGTCTTATTTATTTCCTGACTTTTCTTAACAATATCAAGAACGTCATTTATTAGCTCAAGTTCTGTTCTCCTCTTAGACAGATGTTACACCTTCTTTGGTATTTCATGTCTATATTCCTATCATATATAAATTGTTCCAATATCTAACAACATTGCTTGAGTTGGGCAATATTCTACATATTTTCATAATATATATTGCTTATGGGGACTGTCAGATTTCCCCTCAATTTTTTCTATTTTTTCAGGCTTTTGAGGATTTTTTTCAGAAAAAATATGATTTTTCATCAAAAAAACCATATTAGCCCATGATTTTCCTCAATATTCCTGATTTTCCCCGCTTTCAACATGTTTTTAGATAGCCTACGCTACCCAGAACGTTTGCAAGCCTCTTAACATTGACAGTAAGAGCATTGATAATGAATTGAATATTCACCTTGGGCAGTCCCTAATATTTCGCTCTTGTCATTCCATGGAATCTCTTCATTTCAGCATGTTTTGGCTCGATATGGGCTCTTTCTTTCATATCGTCCCTGAACTCCTGAGTCTTATTGTACTCTTTTGCCTCCATCACCAATTCATGGCATTTTCCTATTGTAATAGTCCTTCTCTTTTGTTTTGTGCATTGGTATTTCAAAATACACTCCTTACAGATTTCCTTCTTGAAATAGAATGCTGTCGTTCCGTTTTTTTCATTGTAATTTGAATTCATGGTTCTGTTTCCGGCAGGGCAAGTGACCCCGGTCTTATCCGGAATGAACTTTTCCCGGGTAAAAGCCCTGCCGGATTAAAATCCTTTTTTAGAGGAGCAATGATTGTAATTCCTCTCGTGGACATCTGATACCTGTTTTCTGCACTTCCATAGTGAGTATCTCCCTTGATCTTTTGCGGTTTAGAACTGTTTTCTGTCTTTTCATCGACAAGAGGCACAAGTATATCCCAATCGTATGTATTTCCAGGTGTTCCGATGATGTTTGTCACAAATCCATCATCTGATTTCATTATATTGCATTTATATCCTGTGAAAGGTTTTGAATCTGATTTGGCTCCATGTCTTGCATCTTCATCCACAAGACTCACTAACTTGTCCTTTACATGCCCTTTTTTCTTCTGGACATAACCATTTTTCTCTTCGATGTTCTCATCCAGTATCTTATTCAATTGCTCAATTTTCTGTTTGACTGATGATGATTCCAGTTTCTCTGCTTTATTCCTTATTGTTCCTGCTTCTTCAACTACCCAAACGAGCTTCGTTTTTTTCTCTTCAG
>CAJHIS010000003.1 GCA_905067555.1 Candidatus Argoarchaeum ethanivorans | reverse complement strand
CGATAAAATCGGTTACGTGTTCCATCTGGCAAGCCCTGCCTCCCCGATCGATTATCTTGACCTGCCGATCCAGACACTAAAAGTGGGAGCACTCGGTACGTATAATATGCTTGGGCTTGCAAAAGAACATGGGGCACGCTTCCTGCTTGCATCCACATCCGAGGTCTATGGAGACCCTCTTGTGAACCCGCAGCCAGAAACATACTGGGGCAATGTGAACCCAATAGGACCGCGTGGGGTATATGATGAGGCAAAACGGTATGCTGAGGCGATCACGATGGCGTATCACCGGTATCACGGCATGGATACGCGAATTGCACGCATTTTCAATACGTATGGTCCGCGTATGCGCGCAGGTGATGGTAGGGTGGTTCCGAATTTCATCAATCAGGCACTCAAGGGAGAGGGTCTCACTGTGTATGGGGATGGGTTGCAGACGCGGTCGTTCTGTTATGTGTCCGATCTTGTTGGTGGGCTATTTCGGTTGATGATGTCAGACTTTTCGGATCCTGTGAATATCGGAAATCAAGAGGAGATGACAGTGCTTGAGTTTGCGGAAATTGTTGTTGAGATTACCGGTAGTGATTCCCGAATTACTTTCGAGGATCTGCCTGTTGATGACCCAAAGGTTAGAAGACCGGATATCAGTAGGGCAAAGGATGTGCTTGGATGGGAGCCGGTGGTTGGGCTGGATGAGGGTTTGGGGTTTACGATTAAATACTTTGAAGGAATTTTGTAATACTAAGTAGGTGAGTTTCGAATGAACATACTTGTAACAGGCGGCGCGGGGTTTATAGGTTTAAATCTCGCAGAAGAACTTGCAAAGAAATCAGAAGCAATGAACTATAGAATAAGGATATGAGGTGATTACATGGGCGTGATAAAGCTGGAAGTTCCTGATGTTGTGACGGCGATTGGTGTGTTGGGACACTTGCTTAAAAGAAAAGAGCTTTTGCTGGACAGGAGTATCTTTGAAACAACGAAGAAGCTGAGAGCTTTTGAAGAGAGAGAAGGAATGGGCAGCAAAGATTTCTTTGAAAAATTCGAGAAAGGACTTGCCGGGGACGACCAGGATGCCATGGTATGGGCTGCTGAGTATGAAGCACTTGGATTTCTTGAGAAAGAGCGCATCGTCGTAGAGAGGATGCTTGAGTCATGCAGGTGATAGATTACTTCTCAGAGATTCAAAGCCTCATAAGAAGTTCAATATTCGTTGAAAACGTAGATGTTGAATATGAGGTAAAATCAAGGAGTATTGGAATAGTTCATGGGATATTAGGGATGATCGATGGCTCTACACTTCAATTTATGGAACTGGTAAATATAAAGAGAGATAGGCTGATTCACCTGAAGTATAGATTTCATTCGACGAATGTAAATGACGAAATGGTTTTCAGGTATGATAATGCCCCGCATCCTCTGGAGATCGCTACTTATCCACACCATAAACATGTAAAAGGGGAGGAGGTGCCGAGACGATCAAAAGAAGTCGGACTGAAGGATGTTTTATTGGAAATCGAGGAGATGATAAGTAGATGACTCCTTATGAAGGTTTGTTTCATCCGGAACGAATCTCCTCGCACAACAGGCGGTGAAACAAATGGAAAGGATCCAGGAATTATTATCAGAAGAAGATGTTCAAAAACTTAAAAGCGTCCCAAAAAGGCGGTCCCTGTATAAGAGGGAGATTGTGAGGGTGCGTAAGGAGTTTGGTGCGGGTGTGTATGGGTATGATCCTCTGCTCAGTGATGATGTGATTGAGGGGTTTGGTGTGAAGGCTCTGGATATCGCTATGGCGGCGGAAGTGCTTGGGTGGGCGCCGGTGGTGGGGTTAGAAGTGGGGCTTAAGGAAACTATAAGGTATTTTGAAAAACCGATTCGTGGCAGCTATTAAATTAAACCGGCGTAATATTTTTGAGGATAGAGTTATATCAATAAGTAAACATAAACCCACATTTCACAGAAGGTAGTAACCATGACAAAAACAGCCCTGATAACCGGAATCACAGGACAGGACGGCGCATACCTCGCAGAGTTCCTCCTGAATAAAGGATACATCGTACACGGCATAAAGCGAAGATCTTCTTCCTTTAACACCGCGCGAATCGACCATCTGTACAAAGACCCACACGAGAGAAACGTGAATTTCTTCCTGCACTATGGTGACCTGACAGATTCGACAAACCTGATCCGGATCATCCAGGAAACGCAACCCGATGAAATTTACAACCTCGCAGCTCAGAGTCATGTTCAGGTATCCTTCGATACGCCCGAGTACACTGCAAATGCAGATGCAGTCGGGACGTTGCGGCTTTTGGAAGCTATACGTATACTTGGCCTTGAAAAGAAAACCAAGTTCTACCAGGCTTCAACCAGTGAACTTTACGGCAAGGTCCGGGAGATTCCACAGAAGGAAACTACCCCGTTCTACCCGAGAAGCCCGTATGCGGCAGCCAAGGTATACGCCTACTGGGTTACCGTAAATTACCGCGAAGCTTATGATATGTTCGCATGTAATGGCATCCTGTTCAACCACGAGTCACCAATTCGCGGCGAGACATTTGTTACAAGAAAGATCACAATGGCAGCAGCGAAGATAAAGAAAGGCATGCTGGATAAACTATATCTTGGTAATATGGACGCAAAGCGAGACTGGGGTTTTGCAGGAGATTATGTTGAAGCGATGTGGCTCATGCTCCAGCAGGACGAGCCTGATGATTTCGTGATTGCGACTGGCAAGACGCATTCTGTGCGGGAGTTTGTGGAACTTGCGTTTAGGGAAGTTGGGATCGAGATTGGGTGGCAGGGAGAAGGTACGGATGAGGTTGGGGTTGACCAGGCGACTGGTGATATTGTGATCGAGATTGATCCAAGATATTACAGGCCAACCGAGGTGGAGCTTTTGTTAGGCGACCCAACGAAGGCTAAGGAGAAGCTGGGTTGGGAGGCGAAGGTTGGACTCCGGGAACTGGTGAAGATGATGGTAAAAGGGGATGCGGCTTAAGTGAAGAAAGATGTGGGGAAGGTCTGGCGCATAAATGGAGGGAAAGTTAGGTGAAAGTAAAAGGTGATAAGTATGCATTTAGCTAATAGAAATTCTGTATATATATATATATACGTAAATAAGATAGGCAAAGTGTTATAATTGTGGGAGAAGTAAATGAAGCAAAAAAATATTTACATTGATGTTTGTGCTTTATGCAGACCTTTTGACGATCAGGAATATATGAGGATACGGCTTGAAACTGAGGCTGTTAATCTGATATTATCAAAAGTAAGAGATGGCAATTATAAGCTGATAGTTTCTCCTGTCCACATCAAAGAAATAAAAGCAATTTCTGATACTATTGAACGGGTTGAATTACAAATGGTTTTAAGTGAATGGGGAGAACATAATACATGTTAATATGGCTGAGACACGATCAAGGGCTGAAGACTTAGTTAATTCAGGCTTTGGAATAGCAGATGCAGCACATGTTGCCTTTGCAGAACCGGCTGAAGTGCCATTTATAAGCTGTGATGATAGGCTTATCAGAATATGCAAAAATCATAAAATAAATATATGGTGCGGTAATCCGGTAGCCTTTTGCGAAAAGGAGAATTTAAGATGAAAAATATAAAATATATGAATGAAGAAGTTGTAATTAAAAAGGCCATTGAGGTGCTCATTAAAGAATTGGGTCCAGTGGAAGCCATCCGATTCATCAATATACCTAAGAGAAAAGGGATGGAAAGTATAAAACGCCACAGAAAATGGCAACAAATGTTAGATAAATCAATGTTTTTTGATGACATTTTTGCTGAATGAGTAAGAGAATCAATTTGTGATGAGGCCAGCAATTGATCCCATTATCAAAGCTAAACACATCTCCAAACAGTACAAAATCGGAGTGGACGCCACCTACAAGACCCTAAAGAACTACAACAAGCAGAATGAGACCTTTCGGGCCTAAAAGGACATCAACTTCACAGTAAACCGCGACGATGTTGTAGGCATCATCGGCCGAGACCCCACAGGAAAAGTACGCTTCTCAATATCCTCTCACTAATCATCGAAAAACCAAGTTTACTGAAAAAAACATGTTCAAATTAAACACTATCATCTCCCGCATCATGTCCATCGAGCCGGTACGGCGGCAGAGCATAGTATCACTCATCTGGCAGATTGCATTCACTTTCATCGGATTTTTGAGTACGATGTACTTCGCGCATGCGGTGGGCGCAGGTGTTCTTGGTGCGTATTTCCTGTTCTTAGCATATTATAACATCATCGGTCTTATGACTGATGGCGGATTTGGCGGTGCTGCGATCAAGCGCATCAGTGAGGGGGAAGAGCAGGATGCATATTTTAGTGCATTTTTTATCTTGCGCTCTGTGTTCGTGACAACGGTTGTAGTTGTACTGTTCGCATTTCGCAGCTATTTTGTAGACCTTGATAACGCGGGAACATTCGTCTGGTTACTGGTGGCGCTTGGTGCGTCACTTTTGCATGGAACGATTTCAAACGGTATTACTGGATGCGGAAAAATTGGGATTAGTGCAACGGCAGGTTTTATTGGTAGTGTTTCACAAATTACTGTCCAAGTCGTTGCAGTTTTTTTAGGTTATGGTGTTGCAGGACTGGCTGGAGGCTTTATTGCCGGAGCACTTGTTGGAGCCATCGTACAACTGCGTTTTTTTGATCTGTGTTTTGTGCGTTTTGGTTGGAGGCACCTGAAAAGCTTATCTTCATTCTCCTTCTGGTCGTTTCTGGTCTCAGGCGGAAGTCTGGTGTTCATGTATTCCGATACTGTGATGATCGGTTATTTCCTGAATAATGCGGATGTGGGCGTATACCGGGTCATATTCCAGTTTACCGCACTTGCAGCATTTACAACGAGTGCACTTCATGGAACATTGTGGCCAAGGGTCAGCCGGTGGGATAAGATTGGTGAGACTGAGCTTATAGAAGAGTCGCTCTCCCGCGCATTCACCTATTCACTCATACTGGCAATCCCATTGTTTATTGGCGGGGCTTTGCTGGGTGATAAGTTGCTATATTATTTCTATGGCGCAGATTTTGTGAATTATACGACACTTATGATACTGTTTACTGTACAAATTGTCAATATATTCCAGTATTTTTTGACCACATATCTAAGTGCAATGAACCAAGTAAAGGAGGTGTTCAAGATTACAGCTGTGGCAGTTGTTGCTAATATTACATTGAATGCAAAGTTAATTCCTGTGATGGGCATCTCTGGGGCGGCGGTTGCAACCCTTGTGACAATGACCTTGAATGCTATCCTGGCACGGCGTGTTCTGGCACGGACAATCACACTTCGGGTGGAGCGCAGCAGTTTGCTGAATATTTTGAAAGCTTCTATTGCGATGGGGCTGGTTGTGGGTGGGTATTTGTTGGTTGTGCCGTTATCCAATGTTTGGTTGGCGCTGGTTCCTGTTGTGCTTGGTGGGGTAGTTTATGGGGTGCTAATATTGAAGTTCGATAGGAAGATTTATGAGGAGTTGAAGGGAATTATGATGCAGATGAATGTGACATGGCAGGAATGGTTGTAAGGATTCTGTGCAATATAAAAGGAACAGTATGACTATAAAAACCTTATGTGATATGAATAGTGTCGCGTCGACCATGAAACGCATAGCGACCATCTACCCTATCTTATATGACGCTGGCGGATTTAAAATAGTCAGTGCGACACTTTACGCTTGACATGACACTATGATGCATCTTCGGTATTAGAACAGGATACTCAACATCGAGGTTTTGAATGATTAAAGTTAAACTAACCTATCAACATCTTAACTGGCCTCTATTGCAGCAGACTTCTGGTTCAAAAGGAGTATGGGCGATTATCATTTTTATGTCAATGAAATTATTGATTAATGAAAATCAATATTGAAGGCGATGAGTACAGCTTGTTTGAGCATTTAATTGAAACCGGTCTTGTAAATCAAATTGATAACATGCAGGTTCCGTTTTATGATTTTGTGCCAAATGCCGAACAGAGAATGATAGAAATCCAACAAAAAATAGCAACCACTCATAACTTGACACATCAATACAAGTTTGTATGGGATAATTGGAAAATAGAGGAAAATTATAATCAAAATGGCGTATGAAATGAATAAAAAAGATAGCATCTTCATAGCTGGCCATAAAGGCATGGTTGGCTCAGCGATTATGAGAGCTTTGCAGAATAAAGGTTATTCAAATATAATCACTGCTACCAGGCAAGAACTAGATCTTCGTGATGCAAAAAGTGTGGAGATTTTTTTTAATCAACACTCTCCAGATTATGTGTTCTTAGCTGCTGCAAAGGTTGGGGGAATACAAGCGAACATGCAATATCCCGGGGATTTTTTGTATGATAATCTAATGATACAAAACAATGTCATTTATCAGTCCAATAAATCCGGTGTAAAAAAATTGGCATTCCTGGGAAGCTCGTGTATTTATCCAAAAGACTGCCCTCAACCTATCAAAGAAGAATATCTCATGACTGGACCACTTGAGCCAACGAATGAGGGGTATGCACTTGCCAAGATTGCAGGTTTGAGATTAGCACAGTATTACCATAAGCAGTATGGCCTAAATTGCATAAATCCTATGCCATGCAACCTATATGGAACAAATGACAGCTTTGATCCTGACAATTCTCACGTTCTTTCAGCATTGGTTAGAAAATTTGTAGATGCAACTGATGAAAACAAAAAAGAAGAAGTACTTTGGGGAAGTGGAATTGCCAGAAGAGAATTTATGCATGTCGACGATCTTTCACAGGCAGTATTGTTTTTGGTTGAAGAATGGGATTCACCAGAGATTATTAATGTCGGGTGTGGAACTGATATATCTATCAAAGAGTTGGCTGAATTAATTGCAAATAAAGTTGAGTATACTGGCAGAATAGTTTGGGATACGAATATGCCGGATGGGATGTTAAAAAAGTGCTTGGATGTTTCTAAATTACAATCGCTTGGCTTTTATCCTTCAATAACTTTGGAGAATGGTATAGATCAAGTAATAACAGAATATAGGAATTTGAAACTTGAAGGTGCTAAACAATGATACCATTAATGAAAAATGCTTTCCTTAATGAATATGAGACAAAACAAGCACTCGCTGAGTTTATCATGAAAGCGCCTCGATTGAGCATGGATAATAAATGTTATGTATTCGAGAAAGAATTTGCAGCGTTTCAAGGCAGAAATGATTCAGTTTTGTTCAATAGCGGGGGCAGCGCAAATTTGGCAATGTTGCAGGCATTGAAAAATATAGGGCGATTGAAAAATGGCGACAAGATTGGTTTTTCCGCACTCACATGGTCAACAAATGTCATGCCAATCATTCAGTTGGGTATGGAACCTGTTGCAGTGGATTGTGACCCGAAAACTCTTAATGTGATGTCACATATTCTAAATGAAAGACTAAATTCTACTGACCTTCAAGCTCTTTTTATCACAAATGCACTTGGTTTTACAGGTGATTTGGACCGAATAAAACAGATTTGTGATGAGAGGGGAATTGTTTTGATAGAAGACAATTGTGAGTCATTGGGAACTGCACTGCACACTGGCAAGGCAGGTAATTTTAGCATAGCATCAAGTTTTTCATTTTTCGTTGCCCATCATATGTCCACAATTGAAGGGGGTATGGTATGCACAGACGATACAGAGCTTGCACAAATGCTTAGGATCGTTCGTGCAAACGGGTGGGACAGAAATTTGACGGCCGTACAGCAATTAAAATGGCGTAAGAATTTTAATATTCAAAGTGAGTTTGATGCTAAGTATACTTTCTATGATTTAGGATATAATTTGCGCCCCACGGAAATAACTGGTTTCATTGGACTTTATCAGCTTAAATTTATTGAGGAAAACATCGCAAAACGCGAAAATAATTATATGATGTTAGAGGCAATCCTTCGTGATAATCCTGATCTGATTCAATTGGATCACACACATTTAAAACGTCTTTCAAGTTTTGCATACCCTATTTTATGCAGGACTCCAAAATTGAGAGATAAATACATCTTCCAGTTTTCAGGGGCGGGAATAGAAATACGTCCAATGATTGCAGGAAATATTCAAAACCAACCTTTTTACAAAAAATATGTTCATAATACTTTTGATTTACCTGGTACAGATTTTATTCATAACTGTGGTTTTTACTGCGGAAATTATCCGGAGCTTTCAGAATCTGACTTGGAAACTTTGAGTAGTTGTTTGAGGAAAAGATAAGATAATCATTGTCAAAATGGTTGGCACACTGGCAGAATTGATTATGGATGTTGTCGGGTTCGGGGGGATGAGGTATGATGCATCAAAACCGGACGGCATGCCACAAAAACTGCTTGATGTTTTTGGGGATGGCTGGGGTGGAGGCTAAGCTGTTGTCGGGAGAAGGGGTTGGGGAGTGCATGGGTGGTATGTGAGCGAATACTGAGGTCGCCTGACCATATAGCTTAAATATAATAGCAAATTCTATGAGATGTGTCAAAAAATAAAACAAAATGGCGTAACCAAATTGCAATGCGGACAGTTACCATTTTAGATTATATTATAAATACAAAAGTGATAAAATGAAAGTTGCGATCCTGTGTGGTGGAAAAGGTACACGTATGCGCGAGGAAACAGAGTACAAGCCAAAACCATTAGTTGAAATTGGTGGAATGCCGATACTCTGGCATATAATGAAGACCTATAGCTATTATGGATTCAATGATTTTGTATTGTGTCTTGGCTATAAAGGAAACATGATCAAAGACTATTTTATGAACTTTGAATGGTTTGCCAACGACTTTACATTGCATATGGGTAAAGGGAAAGGCGAAGTGACAACTCATGCGCATGCCATGGAAAATTGGAATATCACTTTTGCAGATACAGGTGAAGATACTGATACTGGTGGACGCGTTAAAAAAATAGAAAAATACATTGATGATGACGTTTTCTTCTTAACATACGGTGATGGTCTGGCAGACGTTAATATATCCAATCTTTTGTCATACCACCATTCAAAGAATAAAATTGCCACTGTAACAGGAACAAGACCACAATTTCGTTTCGGTGTTCTCGAAGTCGAAGAATCTGGAATTGCAACCTCATTCGCAGAAAAACCATCCACTGATGGTTTGATAAATGGCGGATTCTACGTATTAAATAGTGAGATATTCAGTTATCTACTAGAAAATTCCAACTTTGAGCGTGATGCTTTGCCCAAGGTGGCTAAAGAGAAGGAACTTGCTGTATACGAGCATCGTGGGTTTTGGAAAGCCATAGATACCTATAAAGAGGTTGAAGCGGTCAATGAACAATGGAATTTAAATAATAGGCCATGGGTTGTATGGGAAGATGATGAAGTATAACTGGAAAGATAAGAATATATTCATTACCGGTGCAACAGGACTGGTGGGTTCTTGGCTGACCAAGTTATTGGTTGATGAAGGTGCCAATGTTATTATATTGGTCCGTGATATCGTTCCTAAATCTATATTGTGGAGTAGCTCCGATGAGTTTGATTATATCAAAGATACTTTAACGGTAGTCTATGGTAAGCTCGAAGATTATGAACTTTTAGAACGGGCATTGAACGAGTATGAAACTGAAGTGGTGTTCCATCTGGGAGCGCAAACGATTGTAGGAATAGCGAACCGCAATCCTTTATCCACGTTCGAATCCAACATACGTGGAACATACTATCTCCTTGAGGCATGCCGAAGATCCCCACTTATCAAAGCTATGGTGATTGCTTCCAGTGATAAAGCATATGGGGGTCAAAAGCATTTGCCGTATGACGAGAGTACGCCATTGCAAGGTACCCATCCGTATGATGTTTCCAAAAGTTGTGCCGATCTTATTGCATACACCTACTACAATACCTTTAAGTTGCCTGTTTGCGTTACACGGTGTGGGAATTTTTACGGGCCAGGAGATCTAAATTTCAACAGGATTATCCCCGGTACGATCCGTTCCTTGCTAAATGGAGAAAGTCCTGTCATACGCAGCGATGGGACATTCATTCGCGACTATTTCTACGTAAAGGACGGTGCGCTTGCATACATGCTCCTTGCAGAAAAAATGCTTTCAGATACAAGTACTCATGGGGGGGCATACAATTTCAGTACTGAGATTCAGGTAACTGTCTTAGAACTTGTAAAAAAGATAATTAATATAATGGATGCTGACCTTGAACCAACGATCCTGAACCAGGCTAAGAATGAGATACGAAATCAATATTTATCAGCAAAAAAGGCTAAAGAACAACTTGACTGGAGTCCAAAATATACGTTGGATTCTTCGTTGGTTGAAACGATTGAATGGTACAAAAGTAATTTTAAATCTTAAAAGTGTGAGATTATGAAATTATCGGATTATGTAATTGATTTTCTTGCTGAAAATGATGTACGTCATATTTTTGAAGTTATTGGTGGAGCAATAACTCATTTAGTCGATTCGACCCATGATCGAAAAGATATCATCTGTATTACTACCCACCATGAACAAGCAGCGGCTTTTGCAGCGGAATCTTATTCACGTGTAACTTTGAATATAGGAGTTTCCATGGCTACAAGTGGCCCAGGGGCGACTAATCTAATTACAGGAATTGGTAGTGCGTTTTTTGATTCAATTCCATGTTTGTATATTACTGGACAAGTAAATACGTATGAATATAAATTTGATAAGCAAATAAGACAGATAGGATTCCAGGAAACTGATATTGTCAGCATCGTTAAACCCATCACAAAATATGCAATGATGATTACTGAACCTGAATCCATAAAATATCAACTTCAAAAAGCAGTTTTTATAGCAAAATCAGGTCGACCAGGCCCTGTTTTACTTGATATTCCAATGAATATCCAGAGAGCTCAGATAAATCCGGAGGAATTACCGGATTTCTATCATAGTGAAGAATACCACAATTTCAAAGAAAAAATCAAGAATGAAGGAGATCAATTTAAAATCCAAACCATAATTGACTTGATCGGACAATCAGAAAGACCCATTGTTTTGGTCGGGGGGGGAATACGAAGCGCAAGCGCATCCAATGAATTATTTGAGTTCGTTCAAAAAACAAAAATACCTGTTGTTGTATCTCTCATGGGATTGGATGCATATCCTCATGATAATCCACTTTTTTTTGGAATGATTGGTGCTTACGGGAACCGTTACAGTAATCTTGCTGTGGCAAACAGTGATCTATTGATAATTCTTGGTTCAAGGCTTGATAACAGGCAAACTGGGACAAGACCAGACACTTTTGCTAGGTCGGCAAAGATCATACATATTGATATCGATGAAACTGAATTAAATTGTAAAGTCAAATCGTTTTTAACTATCAAATCAGACGTAAAGGTATTTTTGTCTATAATCAATAAAAGTATTAAGCATGATAAAAGTAAATCTTTAAATGCTTGGTATAAGTGGATAAATCTATGTAAGAATAAATACCCTTCATACACAATCCCTAAAAATGAAGATAGCTCGATCAATCCTAACTTTTTTATGAACCGGTTATCACAATTGGTTGATAATGACGCAATTATTTGTCTGGATGTTGGACAGCATCAAATGTGGGCTGCTCAATCTTTTGAGATAAAAAAAGATCAAAGAATGATCATTTCCGGAGGTATGGGCTCAATGGGTTTTGGATTACCAGCGGCCATAGGTGCATCTTTAGCAGAACCAGGTAAACAAGTTGTTGTAATTGTTGGAGATGGGGGATTTCAGATGAATATCCAAGAACTTCAGACTATAGTCAGGAGTAAATTGCCAATAAACATTTTTCTGATCAACAATAAAAGTCTGGGGATGGTGAGGCAATTCCAAGAACTCTATTTCAATAAACACTTCTTATCTACCGTGATTGGATACGATTGCCCGGATTTTGTTGAAGTTGTAAGTGCTTATGGTATCAGGGCAGAAAGTGTAAATACTGTTAAAGGATTGAATAAAATAATTCCAACATTATTGAAATATCAGTCCCCAAGTTTTATAGAAGTGATTATACCAATGGAAATAAATGTGAATCCAAAACTGGAGTTCAACAGGCCAATAGAAGAGCAATCACCATTTCTGAGTGAAAAAGAATTGAAATCGATGAGATTAATTTTGGATCGAATGAATATTGCAGATAATTGAAATAACCTTATGACAAAAACATATAGAATATTAGTGACAGGTGCAACAGGTTTTGTGGGTTCTAATCTGGTTAGAAGACTTAGCTCCAATGGACACGACATTCATATACTAACTCGCAGGTCATCTAATAAATGGAGGCTAATGGATTGTTTTTTAGATTTACATAACCATACTATAGATTTACTCAACCAGAAAGAATTGAAAGGTTTGATGACCGAAATTGAACCAGATGTGATTTTTCATTTAGCGACTTCTAGTATGTATGGTGGAGTTCAGCGTCCTGATAGGGAAGTTATTGAAACAAATCTTCTTGGAGCGGTTAATTTGATCAATGCCTGTAATGATATTGATTATAAATGTTTTGTTAATACCGGAAGTTCTTCCGAATATGGACCAAAAAAAGAACCTATGAAAGAAACAGATATATGCGAACCTATTAATTTTTATGGTATCTCAAAATGTGCAGCAACATTGTATGGGCAATCAATTGCTCAGACTAAGGACAAACCAATAATCGGATTAAGGCTTTTTTCTCCATTTGGGCCCTTTGATGATAAGAGCAGGTTAATAACTTACGCGATAACAAATGCGCTACAGAATAAACCATTACTACTGGGAGATCCTGCTGCTGTAAGAGATTATATTTATATTGAAGATGTATTGGATGTTTATTTACAAAGCATGGAGATAGCCTCCGGATTAAAAGGAGAGGTGTTCAATGTTGGCAGCGGTTCTCAAATAACAGTTACGTATATTGTTAATAGAATTATTGAAATTACAGACTCACAGAGCGAAATAAAGTGGAACTCATTTTCCGGAAGAGCATATGATACAGAAAAATGGGAAGCTGACATTGAAAAAGTAAATCGAAGTTTTAATTGGCGACCGAAATGTCACATAGATGATGGAATCAGACAAACTATTTCATGGTTTGAGAATAATTTACATCTATATAAATAATTAATACTACTATGAAAACCAAAGAAGAACTCAAGAAGGAAATTTTCAGCAAGGTCAAGGACTATTATTCATTAGCTCATCAGCAAGAGCAATTCATACCAGGTAAATCAAAAGTAAATTATGCCAGTAGAGTATACGATGAGAAGGAATTAATCAATCTTGTAGATTCTGCACTTGAATTCTGGCTTACGGCAGGCAGATATGCGAAAGAGTTCGAAAAAAACTTCTCAGAGTTCCTGGGCGTAAAACATTGTATTCTTACGAACTCGGGCTCATCTGCGAACCTGCTTGCCATTACAGCATTAACTTCTTCCAAACTTGGAGATAGGCAATTAAAACCAGGCGATGAAGTGGTTACGACTGCCGCCTGCTTCCCAACTACAGTAGCACCTATAATACAAAATAATCTGGTTCCTGTTTTTGTTGATGTGAATATACCAACATATAATATCGAATGCTCTCAACTTGAAAATGCGATCAGTGAAAAAACCAGAGCAGTTTTCCTTGCACATACGCTGGGTAATCCTTTTGACATAGGTTCAGTAAAGAATTTTTGCAGTAAGAATGGGCTCTGGCTTATTGAAGATAACTGTGATTCCCTTGGTTCAGAATATAATGGTAAATACACTGGCACATTCGGAGATATAGCAACATATAGCTTTTATCCTCCACACCATATGACCATGGGGGAGGGGGGGGCTTTAACAACAGATAACACTCTTTTGAAAGACATAATTCATTCATTTAGAGATTGGGGAAGGGATTGCTGGTGCGATTCAGGGCAGGATAATTCCTGCAGTAAACGGTTTTCGTGGCAGCTTGGTCAACTACCAAAAGGATATGATCATAAATATACATATTCTCATTTTGGGTATAATCTAAAAGTTACAGACATGCAAGCGGCTGTTGGATGCGCGCAGCTTGAAAAGTTGCCTGGTTTTATTGATAAAAGGAGAAAAAATTTCAAAGAATTGTTCAACGGGTTAAAGAAATATGAAGATCATTTTATATTGCCTGAAGCTACTTATGGGAGCGACCCTAGCTGGTTCGGATTCTTAATTACTGTACGAGAAGAAAGCGGTTTTTCCAAGAATGATATTGTAGGCTATTTAGAATCAAAAGGTATTCAGACAAGGATGCTTTTTGCAGGAAATATAATAAAACATCCCTGTTTTGATGAGATAAGAGGCGATTTTGGAAAATATAGGGTTGTTGGAGATTTAGAGAATACAGATAATATAATGAAAAATAGTTTCTGGATTGGAGTTTATCCTGGGATTGATTCTGAAAAAATGAAATATATATTAAAAGCATTTGAGAATTATATTGAGAATCTTCATGAAAAGTGGTAAGAAATGAAAATCGTTCCAGTATTTCTCAGGTATGATTATGGAATACAATCTCGTGGAGAATCGTTAGATGTGAGGGGATTTTATCCAGCTCTAAAGCAAATAACAAAAGATGTAATCCCATTTTGGTTTGACGAGTATTTATCAAAAAAAGATGAATTACAGAGACGAATTGTCGAATTTATCGATGAGATCAAACCAGACATTGTTTTTTTTATATTGATGAGGGATGAGTTTACTTTTGAAACGTTAGATTATTTGAAAAGTAAATATATCACGATCAATTGGTTTTGTGATGATCCGTGGAGATTTGAAAATTTTACTAAATATTATGCACCCCATTTTACTTATTCAATTACAACTGATAAGTTTTCATTGATTAAATATAATAAAATAGGTTATAAGAATGTCATTCTTAGCCAATGGGCATCTTTTGGATATCGTGAAAATATAGATTTTGACACTATAGAATACAAATATGACATTTCATTTATAGGCAGTATCAGCGGTTACCGGAAGTGGATCATTGGGAAGCTGCTGGAAAGGGGAATAAAGGTTGAATGTTTTGGACACGGCTGGAAAAATGGGAGAGTTTCATTTGAAGAGATGACGCAAATTTTTAATACATCGAAAATAAACCTTAATATATCCAATAGCGCTTCTTATGATATCCGTTGCGTCTTTTCATCTATTAAGAACCTGAATGAATTTATTAAATCTGATAAAAAAGTTGAACAAATAAAAGCAAGGAATTTTGAGATCCCAGCTTTTGGCGGATTTCAGTTAACAAATTATGCTCTGTCTTTAGAGGATTACTTTGAGATTGGGAATGAAGTGTCAATATATACTTCATTTGAGGATTTACTCTCACAAATTGAATATTTTCTTGAAAATGAGTCGGAAAGAAAAGAGATTATGATTAATGGATATAAGAGAGCAATTGAAGAGCATACCTATGTCAAGAGATTAAGAAAGTTTTTCTCCAGAATTGATGAGGAATCCTCATGAAGATTTTACTTGCAACATTATCGATTGAGCCAGCCAGTCGGTTTGAACACAACCCAAACACTGCATATCCAATTGGATTAGCATATATATACTCAGTTCTTGAAAAAGAAGGACATGAAGTTAAATTACTTTTCTTAAACAACTATGATGAAGATTTTTCTGAAAAGAAGTTATTTGAATGTTTTGAGATGTTTAAACCGGAAATTATTGGATTTCAGATTTTTAGCATGAATAGAGTTTCCACTTTCAATGCCATTGAAAAGTTGAAAATTTGTTCCCCACACACTCGCATAATTGTTGGGGGGGATACACACATCAGTAATGTATGAACAGATAATTAAAAAATACCCTCATGTCATTGCAGTGATAGGAGAGGGTGAATATGCTGTAAGTGAATTAATAAAAGCATTTGAATCCAAAGCTACATTGGAAACTGTTGATGGCATAGCGTTTTATAAAAATGGACAAGTTGTTCAAACTAAACCCAGAGAATTAATTTATGATTTGGATTCCATACCATTTCCAAAACATGAAGTCTTTTTCGATAATGAATCCAATCGCACAATTGGACACATTATTACATCAAGAGGCTGCCCGTATGATTGTAGTTTTTGTTGTCTAAAGGCAATCTCTAAACGACAATACAGAAAACGTGATATTACCAATGTGGTAAATGAAATCAAATCTTTGAAACAAAAATATCCACGTCTAAAACATATTCAAATACATGACGATGCGTTTTTGCTATATAATTCACGAGTAATACAATTTTGTAAAATGGTGGTTGATGCAAATTTAAAACTTACTTTTGAATGCAGTGCAAGAGTAAAACCTATTTCATCAGAGATGTTTTACTGGATGGAACGTGCTGGCTTCACAAAGATAATGTTTGGGCTGGAAACTGGCTCACAGAAATTATTAAAATCAATACATAAAAATATTAATAAAAATGATGTAATCAATTTATTTAAAACTTTGAAACCATTTAATTTTACAATCACAACTTTTTTAATGTGCGGTTTTCCAGGTGAAAATGATAAAACAATATCTGAAACCATCGATTTGGTTCAAACAACCCAAAAAATTCATTATAGTTGGATCGCAGGGGTTGGAAAACTATGGGTGTACCCAGGAACAGAAGTCTATGATCAAATGAAAAATGCAGGTCAAATTGATGATGATTTTTGGCTATCTGATAAATCAGTACCATATTATACAGTTGAGCATAACTCTAAAAAGTTAATTGAATTTGAAAATAAAATTATGTATGGGGTGGCGATAGATAGAATTTTAACTTTAAGAGGTTTCAAAAATCATTTTTTAAAAATGCCGATGGTCATCACAAAATATATACTACAAAATAAAGAATTTGTAACTGTTATATTTGGTGCATCATTAAAATTAAACTTTCCAAACATTCATGCCATTATACATAAATTATATAAAAATTAAGGTGGAAATTTAATGGAAAAATTATTCCTTGTTTGTATAAGTGATTATTATTATAAAAATAAAATATTTAATATTGATAGCCCCACGAACCGTGATGATTATTATTATCCTTATTACTTATTAAAGAAAAAATTTAATGAGTTGGGTGTATCTTTAAATACGTATGATTATTTTAATGAAAATAACAAAAAAGCGTATGGATTATTATTTTTTGATATCCCTAAGAATGTTGAAAAGTATTTTAATGATGACCATGAAAGTTATTTGGTTATCTCAGAGTCAACAATAGTACATCCAATTAATTGGAAAATAGAATTGCATAAGCATTTCAAAAAGATTTTCACATGGAATGATGACTTTGTGAAGGGTTAAGAAATATATTAAGTTAGGAGGCATAGAATCATGAAAGTAGTTTTAATTACCGGCTCAGCCGGACTGATTGGAGCAGAATCGACTCGTTTTTTTGCAAATAGAGGATTCAAGATTGTTGGTATTGATAATAATATGCGAAAAGAATTCTTTGGAGAAGATGCTTCTACCGATTGGAGCAGAAAAAATCTTCAAAGAGAGATTAAAAACTATGTTCATTACAGCGAGGATATTAGAGATACAGGAATAATGGAAAATATTTTTAAAGAATATGGGACAGACATAAAACTTGTTATACATACTGCCGCCCAACCATCACACGATTGGGCAGCAAGAGATCCCTTTACTGATTTTACAGTAAATGCAAACGGCACGTTGATTTTATTGGAAATGACAAGAAAATATTGCAATGAAGCAGTTTTTATTTTTACATCAACGAATAAAGTATATGGAGATACTCCAAACAACTTGCCTCTTGTAGAATTAGAAACAAGATGGGAAATAGATGAATCTCATAAATATTTTAAATATGGCATTGATGAATCAATGAGTATTGACCAGACGAAACATAGTCTTTTCGGAGTTTCAAAAGTTGCTGCGGATATTTTAGTGCAAGAATATGGTAAATATTTTGGCATGAAGACTGTATGTTTTAGAGCCGGATGTTTGACGGGACCCTTTCATTCTGGTACTGAATTACATGGTTTTTTATCTTATCTTATGAAATGTGTTATTACTGGGAAGCAATATACAATATACGGTTACAAAGGAAAACAGGTAAGAGATAATATACACAGTTACGATTTGGTAAATGCTTTCTGGCATTTTTATCAAAATCCAAGAGTTGGAGAGGTATATAATATTGGTGGTGGTAGGCATTCAAATTGTTCAATTATAGAAGCAATTAAAATGTGTGAAGAGGTCACGGGGAAGAAGATGGATTATTCCTATTCAGAAAAGAATAGAATTGGTGATCATATTTGGTGGATAAGCAATGTTAATAAATTTAGGTCTCATTATCCAAATTGGCAATATAAATACGATATAAAGTCAATACTTACTGAAATGGGGGAACATATATGATAAAAGCAACTCTTTTTACCGATTCTTTTTATTTAAACAACAGGGTTTTTGATAAAGTTAGTATGAATGATTCCTTATATGGATTTTATGTGCTTAAAGAAAAATTTAGGGAAAAGGGAATTGATTTAAGTACACAGGATATTAATCCACCTTCAGAAGCTCAATTTATAATTTACAATGAAATGCCTAAAATTAGAGATATTATGCCTGATAAGGATAGCTATCTGCTAATGCTCGAATCTAAGATTATAAAATCCGACAATTGGAATACGAAAAAACATAAATACTTCAAGAAAATTTTTACGTGGGATAATAATTTGGTGGATGGTAGAAACTATTTAAAGATAAATTATGCTCATAAAATACCTACGGACTTGGATTATGACATGAGCAAAAAAGAAAAACTCTGCACTATGGTGGCATCACATAAATTCGAATCCCATTCATTAGAATTATATACAGAAAGGATAAAAGCAATTCGCTGGTTTGAGCAAAATCATCCGAAAGATTTTGATTTGTATGGTATTGGTTGGGACAGACATTGTTTTAAAGGTGCTTTGACAAGTTTAAACAGATTTCAATCGATGACAAAACTTCTAATACCTAAATATTCCTCATTTAAAGGTCCTGCCCCCTCAAGGACAGTACTCCCAAAATACAAATTCGCGATTTGTTATGAAAATGCAAGGGATATTCCTAGTTATATTACAGAAAAGATTTTTAATTGTTTCTTCGCGGGCTGTGTCCCAATTTACTGGGGGGCACCAAATGTGACCGATTTCATACCTGAAGATACATTCATAGATCGAAGAAAATTTAATAGTTATGAGGAGCTTTATGATTATATAAAAAATATGCCTGATGAAGAATACTTGGGTTATTTAGCTGCGATAAAGAATTTTATTGAAAGCCCTGAAATATATCCATTCAGTGCAGAATGTTTTGCAGATACCATAATCAGTGAAATTCTCAAGAATGATTAATTCAAATAATAAGCAACCATTAGTAAGCATTTGCATTCCAACATACAATGTTGAAAAAACCATAGCAGAGACCTTAAATTCGATAATAGATCAAACATATAAAAATTTGGAGATCGTCATCTCTGAGAATGCTTCCACAGATAATACTTTAAGCCTTTTAGACAAATTTAATGATCCACGAATAAAGATTTATAGAACCAGTAAAACTATAATTGCAGAACAGAATTTCAGCCGTTGCATTGAGTTGGCTACGGGTGACTATATTGCTATATTTCATGCTGATGATTTGTATAATCCTGATATGGTAGAAAAGCAAGTGCAGGCTTTTCAGGATAATTCGTCTGTCGGTGCGGTCTTTACTATGGCTGACCACATCGATATTCATGGTGAAATAATTGGAGAGCATAAATTACCTTTAGAGTTAAAAGGCAAACAAATATATCCATTTCAAGATATACTTACTTCAATATTAAAAAACGGAAATTTCCTGCTGTGTCCAAGTGCTATGGTCCGGAGTAAGATATATAAGCAGTTATCCACATTTGATGTCGAAAGGTTTGGTACATCTTCTGATCTGGACATGTGGTTAAGAATCCTAAAAAAGCATCCAATTACCATTTTAGATGAAAAATTGATGAGGTATCGGATCAGTAATATGCAAGGTGGAACAATATATAACTATCTACGCATCGATGAGGCTGATTTTTTTAAGGTGATTGACTTTCATTTATTAGCTGAAACGCGTACTAATATAAAGACCCTAACCAGCAGCTTGAATAATTATGAATTTCAACGATCTGATGACAATATACAACGTGCAGTGAATTATATATTAAGAGGGCAATCGCAAAATGCAAAAAAGTTGCTTAAAGAATCATTTTCTAAGAAGGTATTTTGGGTTGCAATGAGCCACTTTAAAAAGCCTAAATTACTGGCGGTATTGGTTTTTGGTTTGATGCTCTTATCTTCGACTTATCTCGGGGTAGAGTTGTATATTTGTAGATATTATCATAAATACCGATGTAGAAATTCGGCAAACTACCATAACCCTACATGAAGATAATAAAGGATATTCAGCAGTAAGAAATACACGAATTTAAGCACTAAACGGAGAATATATTGCATTTCAAAATTCGTGATGATGAATGGTTCCCATAGAAATCGAAAAAACAATATATGAATATATTTGCTAAATGCTTAATAAAATGGCCAAGTTTAAAAAATGTGTAATATGAAGAAAATATTATTGGTTCCGGAATTTAGTGCATTCGGGGGCACTCGCAGTTATTTTACATATTTATTGAAGTTTTATTCCTCCCAAAATTATGACGTTGCAATTGCTCTTTCCAAGTACCAACTGGATAATGAAATAAAGTCACTTCTGAAACATTATAACTATAGAGTCTATTTCATTCGCGAACGGAGAACAGGATTAAAAAGATTTTTACGTTATTTTCCACTCAACCTTTTTTTTGATATTTTGACTATCTTTCCAATATATTTAAAAGAAAAATCAAATATGATAGTTGTATCAAACGGTACGCCCGGAATGTTTATAGGACTAGTTTTATTTCCAGTAAAATTTATATATGTGTTTCATACATATCCGTTAAAGAGTAAAATTATTGGTCTAAGCAGTATACAAAAGGCGTTTTTGAATTTGTCTATGAACACTAATAAAATATTGGTCACCGTTTCAGAATATTCAAAAAAACAGCTATTGACATTTTGGGCACCTGGGGAAAAAAGCAATTATATTCATGTTATTTATAATTCTGCGAAGAAAACATCATTCGTTGAAGAGATTAATCGCAATAAAAATATTTATCGTGTTCTGACAATGGGACATGTTAATTGGTATAAAAACCCCAAATTATGGATCGAAGTTTCACAAAAAGTTATTAGACAAAGACCAAACATGAATCTCGAATTTATCTGGGCTGGTGAGGGTGATCTTCTTGAAGAATGTAAAAATTTGATAAATCAAATAGGATTAGGAGCTGTTAAGTTTATTGGATATCACGAAAATGTGGTTTCTCTATACAATAAAAGTGCAATATATTTTCAACCAAGTTTACTCGAAAGTCATGGCATATCAGTTGTAGAGGCAATGGCACGCGGGCTACCTTGCGTAACATCCGATGTTGGTGGCCTACCTGAATCGGTTGTAAACGGTGAAACTGGTTTTACATGCCCACCAAATGATGTGGAATGTTTTGCTTCACGAATTATTAAATTACTGGATGATGATAAACTCAGAGATAAAATGGGCAAGTCCGGGAAATTGCGAGCAGAAACACTTTTTTCCGAAGAAGTACAAGAAAAACAAATGACCAGCTTATACACATCATTATTACAAAAATAGGTTCCGAAATGTCCAATTACCAACTAAAAACCACGGTCGCATTCATCATATTCAACCGCCCAGACACCACCAAAAGAGTGTTTGCAGAAATAGCGAAAGCCAGACCGCCGAAACTTCTGGTTATCGCTGACGGACCGCGTGCGGATCATCTGGATGATGCAGAGAAATGCGCTGCTGTTCGTGCTATCATCAATGGTGTGGATTGGGACTGCGAGGTGCTGGCCAATTACTCGGACGTGAATCTGGGATGCAAACGCCGTGTGTCAAGCGGTCTGGACTGGGTGTTCGATACTGTTGATGAGGCAATTATTCTTGAGGATGACTGCCTGCCTCATCCAACATTCTTCCGGTTTTGCGAGGAAATGCTGGAGAAATATCGGGATGATAAACGGATTGCCATGATCAGCGGGGATAATTTCCAGTTTGGAAGAAAGCGGACTGAATATAGCTACTATTTCTCCCGCTATCCACATATATGGGGCTGGGCATCCTGGCGACGGGCATGGGACAACTATGATGTAGAGATGAAAATATGGCCTGAGATTCGCGATGGTGGGTGGTTGGATGACTTGCTTGGGGTCAAAAAAAGTGTTTGGTATTGGAAAAACAGATTTGAAAATGCGTATCAAGGGAAGATAGACACCTGGGATTACCAGTGGACCTTTGCATGCTGGATGCAAAATGCATTGACCGTTATACCTACTGTAAACTTGGTTTCAAATATTGGATTTGATATGAAAGCCGTGCATACAAATGTCAAAAATACATTTTCTGAGATGGAAATAGAACCCATCGTATTTCCTATTTCACATCCACCATATATTCTACGTGACTCGGTGGCAGATCACGTCACTGAAAATAAAATGTTTTCCGGTTCATTGATATTACGGGCTATTAATAGAGTTATTAATAAATTGAAAAGTACATAATAGATTATTTCATATATGAATTTAAATTAGATAACATCTTGTTAGAATTGTTGATATGATACTCAAAAACAAATGTGCTTGCAATTGTACAGCATTCAAGGAATATCATAAACATTCTCAGGCACTTGACCGTGTTGTAGAGTATGTTCAATGTGAATCATGCGGCCTGATAACTGCGCCAGAATCGATGAAATATGATTTATCCAGTATATATAATGCTGACTATTTTAGAAATGTTGATTATGGGTGGGAGAGGCGAGCAAAAATATTGCTCATGTATATTAAATATATAAATATATTGATTCCCCTTAAAAAAATGCGAATTTGCGATTTTGGTGCAGGCAATGGATATTTAAGTAAATTGCTTATTAATAATGGGTTCAATGTTTTAGCCTATGAACCATTTATTCAAAATGATACATACTTAGAAAAATCATACTACTGTGACACACCTTTCGATGCAGACGTATTATTGATGGTAGAAGTTTTTGAACATTTCACCAATGCATTTGAAGACATTCGTAAAATCTTAACTGATTTTCATAACCCAAAATTGATAATATTTACAACAAATTTGACCGACAATGTTACCGAACCCATTGATGATTGGTTGTATTTAGACCCTGATTCAGGGCATTTCACTTTGTGGTCAAAAAAAAGTCTGACGTTGCTTGGTGAAATGAACGGATATAAATTGATATCGCTTGATAATACATTTCTTCACATCTTTTGCAAGGCATCGGATATGAAGATGTGCAATAATCTTAAAATATTATCAATTCCTGCAAAGTTTGCAATGAAAATAAGGGGATTCGTTAAGGGGTTGTTCGGGTGAAAATACTCTACGACCACACCGTGTTTCAATTCCAGCGATATGGAGGAATATCAAGATATTTTTATGAGCTCATAACAAGGCTTTCAACAAAAGAAAGTGTAGATATAAGCCTTTTTCATGGGTTCCATATTAACAAATATGCTCTCTCAGAGCACAAGCAAAATTTTGATTCATATTGGGGCTATAAATGGAAGTACAAAAAACCAGCTGCAATATATATGTGGCTTATATTTGCAATACCCAACAAAATTTTATTTGATAACTTCATGCGTTCGTCGGATGCTAACATATTCCATCCAACCTATTATAGGAATGGTCTGGACAAATATAATAAATCAGCTATCGTGTTAACAGTGCATGATATGATTCATGAATTGTACCCCGACCAATTTATAGATAGTAGGTTTGTAATTAAAGCTAAAAAAAAGTCCATTAATACAGCTGATCAAATAATATGTGTTTCAGAAAATACCAAAAAAGATTTGATCAGCGTGTATGACGTGCCAGAGGATAAAATAAAAGTTATATATCATGGTAACTCGCTACCAAAATCTGATGAATATCTAACATGTGCTGATTTAAAAAAAATGTACTCAATAACCAAACCATTTTTATTATATGTCGGTGATCGAAAACGTAGTTACAAGAATTTTGCAATGTTGTTTGAAACATATTCGACTATGCTTTCAGATCGTTTTGATTTGGTCTGTTTTGGTGGAGGAGATTTTAATCATAATGAATTAAAAACCATTAAAAATATAAGATGTTCTGGGAAAGTGATTCATTTGAGCGGTTCAGATCACCTGCTTGCATCATTATACAAAAATGCATTTTGTTTCATATATCCATCTTTATATGAAGGATTTGGCATCCCATTGCTTGAAGCTATGGGACTGGGATGTCCAGTCATTGCTAGTAATACAAGTTCAATCCCAGAGGTAGTGGATAAAGCGGCTTTATCGTTTGACCCCAATTCAAAAGATAGTTTAATGAATGTTATTGAATTGTTAGAAAGCAATAAATCGAAACGTGAGAAATTGGTTAATCTTGGTTTTGAACAAGAGAAAAAATTCAGTTGGGACAAAACTGCTTATGAAACATTTAAAGTTTATGAGCATGCATCTGATTTAAAACATTGACCAAATAAGCATAGCTCCTAAAATCGTTTAAGAGTAATAAGAGCTGCACGGAAATAAAACCATGAACCCACAATCCAAAATCTACATCCTGGGCCACCGCGGCATGGCAGGCTCAGCCATCCGCCGTAACCTCGAAGCCAGAGGTTACCATAACCTCGTAACCCGCACACACAGCGAGCTTGACCTCACCAACCAGCAGGCTGTAAACCATTTCTTCAAAGCGGAAAGACCGGAATACGTCTTCTTAGCCGCAGCAAAGGTCGGCGGCATTTTGGCAAACAGCACTTATCCGGCAGAGTTCATCTACGAAAACCTCATGATAGAAGCCAACGTCATCCATGCTGCATACACCTATGGCGTGAAAAAACTACTCTTCCTTGGTTCATCATGCATATATCCCAGACTTGCGCTGCAGCCTCTGAAGGAAGAATACCTGCTCACAGGTGAACTTGAGGTCACCAACGAGGCGTATGCGGTTGCAAAGATCGCAGGGATACGGATGTGCAAGCATTACAACCAGCAGTACGGGACGAACTTCATCTCGGTTATGCCAACCAACCTCTATGGCCCGGGTGACAACTACGACCCTGAGACATCTCATGTCATGGCTGCGCTCATACGCAAGTTCCATGAAGCAAAGCCGAATAGTTCACCGCAAGTCGTTGTGTGGGGCACCGGGACACCCAGGCGGGAGTTTTTGTATGTGGATGATATGGCGGATGCATGCGTGTATTTGATGGAGAACTATGATGCCTCGGATATCGGGGAATTTGTTAATATCGGGCTCGGGGAGGATGTTACGATTCGGGAGCTGGCTGAGCTGATCGGGGAGATTGTAGGATATGGTGGGAAAATCGTGTATGATGCCTCCAAGCCTGATGGGACGCCACAGAAGTTGCTGGATGTTAGCAGGCTGCGGGAGCTTGGGTGGGAAGCAAAGGTATCGCTCAGGAATGGAATTAAGCAGGCATATAAGTGGTACGTGAGTAAAAAGTAAACCAATATATACTACTCTGCGAGTATAATTTAGATCTATAGATGACAGCCACAGAGAACACAGAGGGAGGATTTGAAGCTGTGGAAAAGGCATCTCTGTGGCAGAAAGTTACAAAAACAGACACGGTTTAGTATAACAATAAATGTTAAAAATTAACAGCAATTTAATATATAAAAATCCCAGTGATAAAATAAAATGACTTCAAAACCCTTAATCTCTGTTATTGTAGCCGTATATAACGGTGCCAAAACCTTGCAACGTTGTATCGATAGTGTATCTAATCAAACTTATCTAAATAAAGAGCTTATTATTATTGATGGAGGCTCTACAGATGGTACGATAGATATCCTGATGACCAACAACGATAAAATTGCTTACTGGAAATCAGAACCGGACAACGGTATCTATAATGCATGGAATAAGGCACTAGGTCATGCAAGTGGGGATTGGATATTATTCTTGGGATCTGACGACTATCTCTGGAAAAAGAGTGTATTTGAAGAGATAATGCCACACATGATCAAGGCGGAGTCTCAAGGTATACGGATGGTGTATGGACAGGTTGCAAGAGTAACAGAAGATGATGAGATAAGCTGCGTTGATGGTTTTTCGTGGGAGTATACATGGAGGAGTATCATTAGAGACGGAATATGCACTTTTACACATCAAGGGATGTTTCACCACCGCAGTCTCTTTGAACTCTACGGAAAGTTTGATGAATCTTTCAAAATCGCAGGAGATTATGAACTGCTAATCAGGGCGTTTAAGGGAGGGGGAGATGCTTATTTTATTAATGGGTTGATTGTTACAGGAATGCAAATAGGAGGAATTACTTCCAACTGTGTAAAGTTGGTTAAGGAAACTGCCAGAGCACGCCAAAGTAATCAATTGAAGGTGATTACAATACCCTGGCTCATATCTTATGCCTGGGCTATTTGTTATCCATTTTTAAATTATGTGGTTGGAGATAGGAATGCCAGATATTTAGTTAATTTCGGAAAACGCTTGGTTATGCACCTTTCTTACAGGAAGAAAGTTGTCTTTGAACATAAGAATGATCAATGAACTGATTTAATCTTATATCTGCCTGCAGGGCAGGACATTACCAGAATACCTATGTTTGGAATGGTGGTTGGGGGGTCTTAACCGAACACTGGTGCACCACAGTTACGCAGGTTTGAAAAAGCTCGAGTTGTGGCGGTGTGAAATGTAACCGGGTTGACAGGACATGGGCTAATCATCTAAAGCATATTAAGAAAAATGAGATAACAGTTGGTGGAAAAATTTTCAATTACTTGATGTGTGAAAAACCCGTTTTATCAAGTAGAATGGTTGCTTTAGAGAATTTGCCTGGCGATGATCTGTTCTATTATGACAACAAAAATGATTTTATTGAAATGGTTCATAAATTCTTGAGTCAAAAGCACGATGAGGATGGATACGTGAAAATCACAATGGACTTCGATTGGAGAACTATTGCAGGTATGTACGAAGAAACTTTTAAAAAGGATGCAGGAGTAACAAGATAGAGAACTTGATCGAATACCGAAGTATTTAATTCATTTATGACAAACGTGAAACACGAGGCGTATAACATTGGCTGGAAAAAAGAACAAAGAAAATAAATCTGTGAAGGGAAGAAGAGGAGAGAAAAGCAGTCAAAAAAGGTCTTCAGAGCCAGAACACCCAATTTCTCAACAGATTGGGCAACCCACTGGAATCAAACACACAATAGTTGAACGACTGAAATCAGGCGCCCCATGTGGCGCGATACTGTCCATAATCTTTGCAATCGCTTTCTATATCAGGGCAGTGCTCCCGCACGACAGTGTATTTCTCGCAGATGGCACGGTGAGATTCGGCGGAAATGACCCTTGGTACCATATGCGTATCGTGGAGTACATACTCCATAATTATCCGCATACTCTCACCTATGACGCGTTCACAGAGTTTCCATATGGGCACTCCCAGCACTACGGTCCCTTGTATGACCACGCGATTGCCTCCATATCGATTGTTCTCGGGTTCGGAAACCCGGATATGCATCTCGTCAATACCGTTGGGGCATATTTCCCAGCAGTTCTCGGTGCGCTCGTGGTTATACCGGTGTATTTCATTGGCAAACACCTGCACAACCGCGGCACAGGGCTTCTTGCAGCACTGATCATCGCAACGCTCCCTGGACAGTTTTTATCCAGATCGCTACTTGGATTCACTGATCATCATGCTGCAGAGACTCTATTTTCCACTGCAACTATTCTGTTTTTCATACTCGCGCTCAGAAGTGCACGTGCTCAGAACCTCTCATTAAGCGATCTGAACCGGAACTGGCGTGCAATCAAATATCCGTTTATCTATGCCATTCTTGCTGGTGTTGCGTACGCAGCATATCAACTCTGCTGGACTGGTGCGCTGATGTTTGGCATGATTCTTATGGTTGCAGCAATCGTTATATATATCACTGAACACGTCCGCGGCAATTCGGTTGAGTACATAACCATAGTTGGGGTGGTTGCATTCGGACTGGAGTTGCTCCTGATACTGCCATGGATACATCCTGAATATGGATTTTCAGTCAATTATTCATGGCTGCATGTATTGACCTCATTGATAGTGATTGTTGCATGTATGTTGATGTATATCATATCAAAGGAGATGAAACGCAGGGAATTGAACCCATATTATTATCCTGCGGTCATGGCTGCTGTTGCAATCATTGGGTTTGGATTGGTCAGCATAGCCTCACCTGCACTGTTTTCTACGATTACAGCCCTTCCATCATCAGTTCTATCAATAAAAGCAGGTGGTGCTGCAACAATTGCAGAGGTATCTTCGATGCTGATGAGGGGCACACCCCCACATCTTGATATCGGTAGAGATAGTATGGTATACGGCAACTTTGGAAACTGTTTCTATGTATCAATTCTTGGACTGCTGCTTCTTGGCTATTACGTGGTACGCAGATGGAAGCCGGAAGACATTCTTGTCCTTGTCTGGACTCTGGTCATGCTCATTGCGATATATGGTCAGAATCGATATGGCTATTACTATGCAGTGAATGTCGCGCTGTTAAGTGCTTACTTTGCTACAAAAATACTTGGGGTTGCAGGTTTTGATGATATTCAGACGGTGTATAAAGAAAGCGTCAAGAAACTCAAGGATATTCCACAGTTTATAGTAAAAGATGTTAAGATATGGCATGTGTTGTTTGTAATCATCACATTTGCAATCCTTATATATCCACTTGGTCCCTGTACCGCGGCATTACAACAGGCAAAGCATAGTGGTGGACCAGCTACACCATGGTACAACTCACTTGAATGGATGAGATATAATACACCAGACCCGGGACTCTCATACTATGGACCTTACGAACGGCCACCACCGGGCGAACCGTATCCATATCCTAACACTGCCTATGGTGTCATGTCATGGTGGGATTACGGATTCTGGATCGAAAGCATCGCAAGACGCATCCCGAATGCCAACCCATTCCAGGCAGGAATCGGTGGCGGTAAAGAGCAGCTGCCGGGTGCAGCCACGTTTCTCACAGCAGAGAGTGAAGACGAAGCAAACAAGATTGCAGATGAACTTGGCGTAAGATACGTGGTCAGCGATGTTGAAATGGCAACAGGTAAGTTCTATGCAATCGCCGCGTGGGATGGTGTTACAGGGCAGGAATACTGGCAGAAGTACTGGCAGTCGGTGCAGACATCAGATGGGATGCAAAATCTTCCGAGCATGACTTATTATAGTTCGATGGAGGCAAGGTTGCACACGCTTGATGGTATTGGCTTGAAGCAGTATCGTCTGGTGCATGAATCAATGCCGGGATATGATGCTGGTTACAGACAGATATACAATTTATATACCAAGATGCATCCTGATTTTTATGAAATATACCCAGGTTTTCCAAAAAAAATTCCTAAAGAAAATACTGGTTATGTCAAAATCTTTGAATATGTGAAAGGAGCAAGAATTACAGGATTTGCTCCATTAAACAGCACGGTAACACTACAGGTGCCAATTCTAACAAACCAGGGACGAACATTCGAGTATGCACAGACAACAACTGCTTCAAATGGTACGTTCACGTTCATCGTGCCGTATTCTACAAATGGGCCAATGGTAAATGGGACTAATTTCGATACCGCACCATCTGACCTTTATACCCTAACTATAGGAGAGGCATTACATCGCGTGCCTGTGAGTGAGGAAGACGTGATGAATGCAAACATCATCGAAGTCGTGTAGAGAATTACAATAAAAGTGTTTATATTTTTATTATCCTATGGGTTTCAACCACGAGATTAACACAGGAATCTCGTGTTTCTCACCACTGCATAGCCTTGATTCGAGTATGGCACGATGTTTATATTTTCCTATCCTCTCTTATTCGTCGTCTGCGAACCGGAGACCCACATACCGGACAGGGTCCATTCCCCTCTACTTGCCTCCTGCAACCACTACAGACCATAACCCACTTGTAGGTTTGTTTAATAGGCTTCTGGTTTATTGGTTGTATCGCAATGTCCAGTATTTTTGCAATGTTTTGAATTCGATAGTCATCTGTTAAAATTATAGACAGGGGTTTGTATTCAAGAGCTTTAGCAAGCACATCGATATCGGCAGAAGAGAGTTGTTCAAAGTCTCCGCTTTCTGCTGCAACTTTTTTTATTTGTTCTATGAGCTCTTTTCTTGGTTGTTCGATACATATAGTTTCACTGCAGTTATCAATACAAAAAAGTTCGAGAAAGAGGGATGAGGACGAATCTTTGACCTCTGTAACTACCGATGGTGTGGTGATACATACATCAGAGGGTTTCATTTTAGCTAAAAAAACGCTGGTATCTGCAATGTAAAATTTTGTCATATATTGCTGTCTTTAAGTTTGTTGTTATACTAAACCGTATCTATTTTTTTAACGTATAGGGAAATATAAACGCAACCATGTTCTTTTGCACTCGATTGCTTTGCAATCGAGAGTTATTTTCACACATGGTGTGTGCGGTTCTGCACAACGAAGTTGTGCAGTGCCTGTGCAATCGAGAGTTCCTTGCTATTTTCCCTGCACAAACGAAGTTTGCACAGCTTCGTAGAATTTACAAGCGAGGAATTCAGTTAACTCTTCGATGCAAACCACAGATACTGACCGATACAATAATATCTAATTAGCATTAAAGTGTAACTGAGTAATTATGAAGTCAGTAAAACTATTTGTTTTTCCATTGCTGTTGTTAGTTATTATCTTTTCAGGGTGTCTTGAAACACCAGTTGCAGATCCACCACACATCGATGAAAACATACTTGAAGAATGTGGTTGGGTGCAGCTTGGCGATTCTACAAGCATGCCTAAAACCTTTGACATGGGTGGCAAAGAGATAAAAATCAACACTGCAACGATCAATTATGCAGACAAGTCCCTTGAGGAATATTTGATGCGCCAGGTTGGTGCATACAGTAGTGTAGAGAACGTATCTACATCCAGAATAGTTGCCACGCGAGTTGTGCTTCCTGCTGGTATTCCACTGCCATCACAGATAGTTTTAGAGATGGCTTCGACACAGGTAAAAGACATGGCTGCCAAGATGGATATTAAAGATTTTCATAAAATCAATACAACACAGGTACCACTGAAAAATGGAAAAACAGCTGAAGCAAAGGTATACAGCGGCTATATTACTCTTGATGGTAACAACGTTCCGCTTAAAGGGATGATTGCTACATGGAGTGTATCAGGTTCAACACTTGTTGTAATCGTAGTGTACCCAGATGAGGACTTTGTCTTTAAAGCAGGCACTAAAAAAGTAATAATAAGTATCGATGGTAAAGCAGAATACGAGGAAATAGTAAAACTTCTACAGCATGTAGAATAAACGCAAAAATACCTTTTCATTCCATATTTCACTATTGTCATACCAATTTAATTTTTAGACGTAATTCAGGATCGTGCGAGTGTTAAGCCTCTTTTCGTTGAACAAGCCATAAGATATAAAACCACATTACATGCTCGATACAATCACACTTGGATGCCACCTATCTTCTCGTTGAACAAGTCATAAGATATAAAACCACAGAGAACACAGAGAACACAGAGAAGATTGAACTCGAATAAAATATCTGAAAAGATTATTGTGGCAGGGATTACCGGAAAAACGCTTATGAGGTGAGTTTTTACATTAGGAACTCTCAAAAACGATGCCTTAAAGTCCTGCCACGGGTTGAGTTTCCTGTAGTTTATGACAACTACTTTCATACCTCAAATTCAAAGCGGAAAACGCCCTGGACTGCTAATTAATTTAAATATGACGCCCCGTAAAGATGGAGAATAACACGCAGGATTAATTAAAAGTCCTCTGTGGTTGAATTATCCGGACTTTCTGATTTTTGTCTGGAAATTGAGTTGCTGCAACAGCAGTAAACAAACCCAACTCTCACTCAAAAATACGATGAAGTGGAGCCATTGAAAACCACTTCTTTTGTCTCGCCTGCTCCAAGTTCAAAGACATTTCCTTTAACCTCAACCAGTACTGGTTTTGCCCCACCCGGGAGAGCTTCTATTTTTAGTTTGTCAGCAGTAATATCTAGCTCAAACAAATGTCCCCGGTAACGCAGGTGCAATCTTATTCTTTTTAATTCCTCAGGGAGCACAGGATTAAAACGCAGAATATTACCCCTGGACTCAAGTCCTGTGTAACATCGTTGGACTATGTCCACACATCCTGACATAGCTCCCAAGTGTATACCTTCGGAAGTAGTTCCTCCCTGGATATCTGCGACATCAGTCTTGAGAGCTTGGTTAAAAAGCTCCCAGGAACGTTTTCTATCTCTCCGGGCTGCTACCCATGAATGAATAATCCAGCTCAGTGATGAACCATTGGAGGTACGTTTCAGATAATAATCAATATTTTTGGGTATGGTTTCATATTCAAACGAATAGCCAAGTTGACCAAATAGTTGGCTTAATTCCTCAGATGAAAAGAGATAAAAAAGCATTAAAACATCTGCCTGTTTGGATACTTTGTACCGGTTGGTGGTGTCGCCTTCTGCTTCAAGAATGCGATCCAGCCGCTCTATATTCCCATATTTTTTTTGGTATCTTTCCCAATTAAGCTCATCCAGGTGCTCATACCCTTCGAACTGGCTAATTACTCCATCATCATGAAATACAATCAGCATCTTGTGACTTATTTCTTTCCATCTTACTTTTTCCGCTTCGTTTATATCAAGCTTTTCACAAAGCTCCTTCCATTGCTGTTCAGGTAGGAGCTCAAACAATTTAATGGCTCGATTCAACACAAAAACAGCCATAACATTGGTATAAGCATTATTGTTCACACCAGAACTCTTTGCACCAGGATAGCTGTCATGGTACTCGTCGGGACCAACCGCTCCAAGAATCTCGTATCTGTCAAGCTTTTTATTATAGGTTGCTATACTTGCCCAGAAACGTGCGATCTCGAGGATGATCTCGGCTCCATAAAAAGATAAAAATTCGAGGTCGCAGGTGACCTGGTAATACTGCCATATATTGTAGACAATAGCTGCATTTATGTGGCGCTGAAGATGGGTGTTATCACGTACCCAGTGCCCTGATACAGGATTGAGATGAACCTTTTGACTTTCTTCTCTCCCATTACTCCCGCTCTGCCATGGATACATGGCTCCTTTATAGCCAAGCTTGTATGCGGCTTTCCTGGCTTCTTTGAGACGACGATACCGATACATAAGCAGAGTTCTTGCAATCTGGGGAACCCGGTAGATAAGAAATGGGAAAATAATCAGCTCATCCCAGAAGATGTGCCCACGATAAGCTTCGCCGTGCCAGCCACGGGAAGGCATCCCAACATCAATATCCAGTGAGTGCATGGAAGCGCTCTCTAAGAGGTGGAAAGTATACAGACGAAGGATTCTCTGGATAGGATTGCCATTGTTGGAGCTATTCAATCCCAAGTTAATCTCAAAGGTGTGCCACAAATGTTTCCAGGCAGTGGTGTGGGTCCGGAGCAAACCATTAAATCTCGGTGCATCCAACACCGCTTTTTCTGATTCAAGAGTGCACTCTGAGATGGCAGCATCCCGCGAGGTAAAAAGAGAGACCACTTTTTCCATACTGAGCTTCTCCCCCTCAGTAAGTTCCACTGTGAAGTGCTGAGCAATATATGCTGGTTTTTCCACCAGCAGCCGTTCCACGATTACTGGCGATTCATCTTTAAACACCTGGGTTCTTGAAGCTTCGGATATATCCAACTTTGACTGGTTGGTGCGCACTTGAAGAAGGATCGTATTATCATCAACTTGCTTAGACTCTACCTCTTCAAGATGCTTGTTATTCAGGTTTTTATATCTTTTCACCCCGGAATTGGCTACCTGTCCATCCAGTGCAGAGCATATTTCTATTTTTCCAGACCAGTTCACCGGGATAAGCACTGTTTCTATTGCTGCTATATGCATATCGCCCATGTGCACAAGACTACGGTTGAGCAGTCTCGTTTGCCGGTTATTTTTATCTTTGAAATGAACTGTGCGGGAGAGTATTCCTTTTTTAAGGTCCAGTTCCTGGCGATACGATAGAATATCTACATTCGTTAAATTAAACCAGTCTTCACCTAATATGCGAAAATTAAGGCAGAGCCAGTTTGGCAGGTTGACCAGATCCTCGTTTTCTATAGTGGATTTATCGATTTTTGTTTTGAGTCTGTTATATCCTCCTGCGAGGTAGGTTCCTGGATAGTGGATCTCATCAGCACCGGATTCCGGAGCTGCCCCGCGGGTAGCAAAGTAGCCATTTCCAAGTGTGCATAACGCCTCACGCAAGCCCTCCTCTTCTGAATTAAAGTCTTTATAGATTAGCGACCAGCTGCTGCCTTCTTCTATTAGGGTGGTTAAGGCATGGAGAAAAACCTCAACCTGTGCTGGGTTTTTTAATCTGTATTTAGCTGAAGTATGGCGTGACCCATCTCCCACCACCACACCAATGCCCTGCATTTGCAGTACTGCAAACGCATCTTCATCGGTAAGATCGTCACCGATGTAAAAAGGAATCGTATCTGGCCTGTCAAGTTCCGTTGCATCAAGAAGCCACGAAAGAGCCTTACCTTTATCCCAATTAACGTTTGGCTGGAGTTCATAGACTTTTTTGCCACAGGACTCTCGAAGTTTTGCATAATGCAGGGCTGCCCGATTTACAACCTCTTCTATAAACTTAACATCCCTATCCTCTACATTGCGGTAATGAACTGCAATAGAAAATTTCTTACGTTCCACCTGGCAGCCGCCAACGTGAGCCAGTTGCTGCTTTAGGTTTTCTTCAGCTTCATCAAGCAACGGAAGAAAACTCCCTGCTTTTTCGTACTCCATCTTTAGATATTCCGGTCCCTCGATCTCAAAACCATGGCTTCCTGCATAGTATATGCCATCGATTCCAACGCGCTCTTTTACATCTTTAAGGTCTCTTCCACTGATGACTGCAACAGTGCATTGGTCAGACAGCATCACCAGTGTTTTTTTCATATCTAAAGAAAGCACTGCACCTTCCGGATGAGATACAATAGGAGTAAGGGTGCCGTCATAGTCTAAAAATACCACCACTTTCTTGTCTTTTACCTGCTGTTCGATCTCTTTGAAATGCTCCAAACCATCTAAAAGGTCATCAATTTTTATCACTATTTCAATCTCTGATAAATCATTTACAACAAGGTCAGCCCCACAATCTTTAAGGGCTTTTTCCTGCTTACCACGGTTTACCCCGATAACCAGACCAAACCCCCCCTTGCTCCCAGCCCTGACACCTGAGATTGCATCTTCGACTACCACGCATCTTTTTGGATTAACTTCCAGCCGATCGGAAGCTTCTACAAAAATAGCTGGGTCAGGCTTTCCTTTAAGGTCAAGACTTTCAGAATCGACCCCGTCTACCTTAACATTAAATAGATCAGAAATATTTGCTGCATCCAGAACCTCTGCACAACTCTTGCTGGAGGATACAATAGCAGTCTTAAAATCTTTATCCTTTAGCTTCTTAATTAAATCAATAGAAGATTGATAAACTTCCACACCCTCTTCTTTCAGGCATTCGAGGAATGCCTGATTTTTTTTATTTCCCAAACCGCAGATGGTCTCAGTGCCAGGTGAATCATCGGGTTTGCCATACGAAATCTCTATACCGCGTGCCTCAAGAAAATTCTTCACCCCGTCGTAGCGAGGCATGCCGTCAACGTATCGATGATAGTCGTCCATGTCAAAAGGTTTGAAATCTTCAAACTTCTTTTTTAAATACTGGTCAAAGAGCTTCTTCCATGCGGCTGCATGCATCCTTGCAGTTCTGGTAACAACCCCATCGAGATCAAAGATAACCGCATCATATCTTGACCTTGAAATAGTAAAACTGTGTGTGTTAATACGGTTCACAACCGTTGTCACCTCTCCGGGTAGATCTAACTTCCATTTACCCTTTATAAATATTGAGGTCACTTGACGACCTGCACAACTTCGTTGTGCAGATACAGAGATTTTTTGCCCTTTACAAATGTTGAGGTCACTCAAATTGAGGTCACTCGACAACTGAAGCACCTTCTTTAAAGTTTTCAGCAACATTTGATTATCAGTAACAATTATATAAGTTAAATTCAAATACATGTTTCCAGATTACATGGAGTATATAGATATTATGAAGAATTTTGTCATACAAGGAAGCTTTAGAGTAAAGAGAAAATGGCAAAAATTTGCGAAGAATGTTACAAGCAATAATGAAAAAAACGCCATTGAAAAAACGTATTCCACTATTGGAAGTCAACACAGACTAAAACGCAACTATATTAAAATTGACAATGTCAAAGAGGTTACCTAATGAATCAGGAAGAGCTAACTCAAGAAAAAGTTGATGGAATACTCTACCAGTACCAAATGTATCAGCAGGAGGTGGAAGCAATCTCCCAGAGACTAAATATCACAGAGATGTCTCTTGGTGAGATAGAAAGGGCTATTGAGGTTACAGATAGAATGAATAACGTAGAAAAGGGTGATGAGATTCTTATACCGATAGGTGCAGAGTCATTTGTACACGGTGTACTGGCAAAACCTGACACAGTAATTATTGGGGTTGGTAGTGGCGTGTGCATAGCGAAAACTACTGAAGAAGCAAAAGAAGAACTGATCAAAAGAAAACAAGAAATTGTAGGCGTAATAGAACAGTTAAAAACAAACCTTTCACAAATCACAACAGAACTTAAAAAAACTAAGCAAGTGTTAACACAAATACAACAACAACAAAACGTAGCTACTTAAATTTTTTGAATGCAGAAGCATTTGCTGATTCTAAGATTACGGTCTATCTGGCGCTTTATAGACTTTATCAGGATCAAATAATTTTTCCCCTACGATCTTCCCATCTGCTCTGCGATAAAAGCAGGAGCGGTAACCCATGTGGCATGCTCCACCAACCTGCTCAACTTTAAGCAGAAGTGCATCCGCATCACAGTCTACAAGAATTTCATGAATTTTTTGGGTGTGTCCCGAGCTTTCACCTTTTTTCCATAGTTTCTTGCGACTGCGACTCCAGTAATGGGCAATCCCGGTCTTAACCGTTTCTTCCACTGCTTCAGGGTTCATGTATGCACACATTAACACCTCTCCTGTTCTGTAATCCTGTGCAATGGCAACTACAAGCCCATTTTCAAGCTTTAGATTATCAAGCAGACTCTCTGACATAGCCATATAATTATCACCGTGTTATTAATGTGTTTTCCTTACCAGGCTAATCTGCAAAGCTTGCGTTTTACAGAGACAATAACCTGCAAAGCTACGCTTTACAGAGACAATAACATTTGTCTATGATAATTGTCAAAATCACTGGTTTTTTAGATAGTGCCCCAGATGTTTATTTTGCCAGTGCTTTTGGTGAGCGAGCAATTCGTTTTCTTTTGGTACCGTCTGCTGCATACCGCTGTGCTGGGCCTGGTCGTTTGTATTTTACCTCACTTCTTGGCATCATTCTAACATGCCCTTTCCTACCTTTGATACGTACCCATTCAATCGAGCCTGTTTTTCCCATATATTATTCTCCAAAATCCTGATAATTAGTTAACAGATTTCATATATACTACATATACCTTTCTGTTAGATAGGCTGTTTGTGCAGTCTCAAATGTTTATACTTTCCTATATATAAACTAAATAAAAATTATATTATTATTTTCATCCCATCATAACCGAGTGGCCACTTTTTGCTGGCTTCATCATGTGGCTTATAGAGGTGACTTATGTGTGTGAAAATCACTTTTCTTGCTCCTGTCTTTCTATACAGTTCGAATGCTTCTTCCGCATTCATGTGTTTTACGAGTTTGATGTGGGGGGGCGTTATAGCATCAGCAATGAGAAGGTCTGCCTCCATCATCAGTTCGATGCTCTGTTGTGGAATGGCTGGGCCAGTGTCTCCGGTAATAACGATTTTTTTGTGATTTTGCTCTATCAGCACACCTGCACAATCCTTCTGCGGGGGATGGATGACTTTAAATAGCGTGAAGATTGCACCAACAAGCTCGAATGGTTCATAAAGTTTAACATCGTTTCGTTCCGGATGTAAGAAATGCAAATAACCTAAGATGTAGTTTAGGGTGGTTGTTATGCCATACACAGGAACGTGTTTTTGCACTCTATAAAATTCCGGATAGCCAGCATAATGATCGTAATGCCCATGAGTCCATATACATGCATCTATGTGGGAGATATTTTCACGAAGCAATTGTTTGCGAAGGTCCGGACCGGTATCGATAAGAACCTTGCCTTTTGTTGTTTCAATAAGTGTGGCAGATCTGAGTCTGCTGCTGCGCCCTCCCTGTAACGCATCCTGGCACGTCTTGCAGTTGCAGTCTATCTTTGGTGTGCCTGCTGCATCTCCGGTGCCGAGGAGCGTAATCTTCATGAACTAATTTCTGTTTTTAAAATTATTCGTCGATCAAAAGATTGTATGGCTTTTAAGAGATCCTGCTGGCTGAGCTTTGTTCTGTCTGTGAGTAGAGCGCTTAATACTGCATCTTTTACCACCACTCGCAGATCTGAACCGGAATAGCCATCTGTGAGTTCTGATAGCTCCTCTGTGTTTATTTCGCTGTCGATGTTTTTTGTGATACAATCAAAGATATCCTTTCGTATTTGTTTGTCTGGGAGTGGGAAGTCCACTATTTCGTCAAATCTGCGCCATACCGCACGATCAAGCAGATGTGGATGGTTCGTGGCTGCAACGAGAAGAACCCCATCTCTAACAAGACTTATTTCGTCAATGGCTTTCAGTAGTGTGTTCACTGCCCGCTTGAGGGCTGCATTCTCATCAGACGAACGATTTTTAGCTACAAAATCAAATTCGTCGATAAATAGAATGCAGGGCGACAGCTTCTTTGATAGATGAAACACACGATCGATGTTTTTTGCAGTCTCCCCAAGATACTGGTCTGTTATCATCGAGAGACGTACTTCTATAAATGGCAGATGCAGTAGTTTTGCTAGTCCACTTGCTGTACTTGTCTTGCCGGTGCCGGTAGCACCTACAAACAATAGTTTTCCTACCTCAAGGAGCCCTATTTTTTTTAAGTATTCCCTGTGTTGAATAGCACTGGAAATCCTCTTAACACCATTCTGCTGCTCTTCTGTTAACACCAGACTGTCGAGTGTTTGTTCGATCTCTTCAGGTGCAAGTATATATACAAGTTTTAGCATGTCCTCGCTATCCTTTTCAGCAGCAATATCATTAAGCAGGGAATCTATCCACTGTCTGCTCGCTTCTTTTGGCTTATTGGCTTTTTTGGATTTTTCATAACTAACATCAAGCATTTCTTTTTTTTCAAAGTGGTGGGATAGCACCGGGTTTTTTTGTATAAGCTCTTTTGCATCCGGTTGTTTTGCAAACCATTTGCTTGCAATATCAAACACCGTGAGCTTGATCTGTGAGCCAAATTCCTCAAACTCAATAAAAGGAAGTTTTTTCAAGGATTCTCTTATGCCGTTGACATCATATATTTTTTCAACATCAATTTCTGCTACGTAAATCGGTCGAGAAACTGTTTTATCTTTTATATTCCAATAATGCGTTCGAATATGATATGGCAGGTCGTCCGCACTGAAAGTTTCATTTTTGTTATACAGTTCAGCAGTTAATACCAATTCGGTTAGTTTGGTTGTTAAATCCATTATTATCTACCCTAAAAAACTGAGTACTTAAGTAAGCCACATAAAATATAGTTTTCTATAATTTATCTGGCATTGTTGGCATAATGTCCTTCTTCTTCATCCACCAGTAAGTCATCCAGCCAGATAAGATCATCGATACAAAAAGGAGTGACAGGTACCACCAGAGGTCCTCTGGCCCTTTATCGCCAAAAAAAGAAGTGCCGTATATGGTTGCAATGGTATTTGGAACCAGTACCGCAGTTCCTATTACTGTTAGCCATGCCATGAGTAGTGAAACCTTATTGTTTAATACCTGGAGCTGGTTGTTGTAGATACTCTGGAGCACTTCAAGCCCTGACACCAATACCTCTGACATGTGTTCTCCAAGAGAAATCTGGCGATTCACATCGTTTGCAAGGATTGTAAACATCGCCAGAAGATGTTCATCATCGCTTATGAGTTCAGCATCACCGTAACGAAGGGAGGATATCACATCAAGGGTTGCCCACAACGCATCAAGGTATGCTATCAGTGCATGCTTCATGTTGTATATCTCTGGTGCAAGCATGGCTCTTGAGGATTCTAAATCTAAGAGCGAGTGGCTGATCTCATCTCCTTGAGCTTCTATTTCTCTCAAATGGTCAAAGTTTCCATTATTATTCTCATCAATCAATCTGGTAAGTAGAGTTGTTATCTTATCCGGAGTTGAGAGTTTTGGATCTACCTTTTTCAGGAATGTAGGTGCATATCTGGAAAATCTTGTAAAACGTACTGCATCGGTGTAGTGAATCGTAATAATCAAATTTTTTTTGATTAGAATCAATAGTGGCGTAACCTTAACATCAAATTTTTTCCCGACAACAGCCGGCAGCCTCATCCCAAGTTCTGTATCAAGATCCTCATAGACAGAATAATAGTCACCAAGAAGTGTTGGCACGAGTGATGAAATAAAACCGACAGAGACTGACAGCTTCTGTGCTTCCTTCATGTCTTCAACTGAAAAGTCTATCCAGGCAAGACCGGTACCAGTTAAAAATGGTATGAACTCAACTGGCGAATCTGCTATCATTTTAACCTGCCTGCCAGTTGGCGTAAGGGCTATACAAAAAGCCTTTTTTTTATGCACATCCAATGAAGAATCAGGAACATATTTAAAAACTTCGCTGAGTTCTACCGAAATTCCACAAATTTTCCAAAACCGTGAACTTTATGTTGGTTCAAAACTCGATTGCTTCGCAATCGAGAGTTATTTCTGCACAACGAAGTTGTGCAGTTTCTCGAAAACCATAAGCTGTGTATTGATTCAAATATATTCGAAATATTAGTTATGTGTATGAAACTGAACTTCCAGCAAGATCTGTTGTGGCTTATTTAGAGTTTATGCTTAGAATTTTTGGAATTTATACCACCAGATATTGAGCAATCACGCTCGGATGGGGTTGTAAACTCTCCGGGTGTTATGCCAGAACTCTAATTTCTTTCATGCGTTCAAACCTAAGAACCGCAGACATTATACCTGAATACACAACCAGGTCAAAACAATGCCAACACCCAATAACTTTACAAGCCCCGATAGCAACAAAATTTATACGTAATGCAAATAACGTGCAAGAGAGGATCGAGAAACTTTTATGTGCACTATTTCAGATATACTTGAGATACTTGCTGGCGATGGGCATATCTAAAAGTCATGTTTTTATGAAAAAAAAACTCCTTGCACAACAGTTAGAGAAACATATTGATAGAGACGAGCTTGCACTGCTTCCCCGGAGCTGGTACATCATAGGCGATGCAATCATTGTTCGGTGGAAAAGTGGGGTAACCGTATGGAACTTGATTGGGGAAGCACTGTTAATAATATACCCGCGTGCCAGATACGTACTCCTGGATTATGGCATTTATGGAAACTTTCGAGAACCAAAAAGGAAGTTGATCGCATCCCGTTGTGCCATCACATCTTTCGAGACAATTCACCGGGAAAATGGTTGTCTTTTCAAGCTTGATCCAATGCGCATTATGTTTTCAGCAGGCAATCTGCACGAGAGACAGCGGCTAAATGGAATCTGTGATGATGAAGTGGTTATTGATATGTTTGCTGGAATTGGGTATTTTACTGTTCCTATAGCGGTGCACTCAAAACCAAAAAAGATACTTGCAATCGAACTAAACACACAATCGTACCAGTATCTTAAACAGAATATCAAACTGAACCGGATCGAACCACGAGTTGTGGCACTGCATGGTGATTGCAGTAAACTTACACCAACTAATGTGGCAGACAGGGTGATTATGGGCTATCTATCATCAGAAGAGTACCTTCGGTTTGGCATCACCGCACTAACAAGTGGCGGAACTCTTCATTACCATGAAGCAGTTCCGGAGGTACTCTATCCACAACGTCCGATCAAACGAATTAAAAGAGCAGTACTTAAGTCAGGATGCGAAATCAAATCAATCGAATGCAGACGAGTGAAAAAGTACTCCCCAGGGGTTCTTCACTCAGTTTTTGATGTGACAATCAGGTAATCACTCAAAAACATAACAATCCTGTTAACCATTAATCTCTTTTAGTATCTGTTCCGGCTTTCCAATGTCAATGAATGATTTCCAGCGTTTAAGGCATGCATCGCGATAATACGACTCGTTTAGAAACTGGCGTGAAAATCCATATATTGAAAGCTTCTTGCGCACATTGTGTAGGGTGGCGTCATCAATATCTATCTTCATTTTTCCGGATGTTTTGCCACGGTCAAAATCTGTCCATGATTCAGCCTGGATAATTCCAGCCCTTTCTGCCTCATCAAACAGGTAAGTCCCTGGCGTGGGAGTGGTAATCCCAACATATACCATCTCAGGCTGCATAGATTCTATCAATTTTATAGTCTTGTCAAGGTCTTCGTAAGTCTCGCCAGGAGTGCCAATCATAATATTGCTAACAACGATCAGCCCTTCTTCCTTGCATATTTTCAGTACATCATAAGACTGCTTCTCTGTTGTACCCTTGCCAAGAATATCAAGCACAGGCTGCGAGCCTGACTCAATCCCGATGCACACGCTGATGCACCCGGCATCTCTTAATATATGTGCCATGTCTCTATTGATGGTATCAGCACGGGTATGGCAGTACCAGGCTATTTTTTCACTCAGTCCACGCTTCTTCATCTCCTCGCAGAACTTATACGTCCATCGTTTGTTCACTGTAAAAGTATCATCTTCGAGCATGAGTCCACGAAGATTGTAGCGAGAGATGAGGTATTCGATTTCATCAAACACGTTTTTAATACTTCGATACCGTGCCCTGTTGCCAAAAATCTTGTTCAGGCAGGGCTGGCAGAATTTGCATGTAAATGGGCATCCCCTGCTTGCAAATACATGAAGAGCAGGTGAAGGCAGTGGAAAGTTGGTCACAGGGTTTGAAAGCACTTTATTAAGTGGAAAAATGTCTCTTGCCGGAAAAGGCAGAGAATCAAGATCAGCAATCGGCTCACGTCCTTGATTATGAACTACTTTTCCATCCTTGTGGTATATAATCCCTTTAACACTGTGCAACCCCCTCACACCTTCGAGCGCTTCTATGATTTCCCATACCGTGTGTTCGCCCTCGCCAACCACTACAATGTCCACATTCTTCTCTCTTATAACTTCATCCGGACAGACGGTTGGATGAGGCCCTCCGAGCACGACAACAGCATCAAGATGTTTTTTTGCAATGCCTGCAATCCGCAGGGCACGTGGCATCTCTATCGTCATGGCACCGATACTTACAACATCAGCGCCACTTGCTGCAATACTGTGTGTGGCTTCATCCCAGCTATTAAGAAACCGAAGGTCCAGACCTTCAACCTGGACACCATGCTTTTGCAGATAGCTTCCAATGTATGCAAGACCGATAGGAAGGTAGCTTGTTTTCATGTCAAAAGATTCGCCAGGGGAAACCAACAAAACCTTCAAATCAACAACACCAGACAATACATAATGCAGAGTTTTTTTTGAGCGTGAGGTAAAATGGGCCTGCTGCGATTCGAACGCAGGACCTCACGGTTATCAGCCGTGCGCTCCACCTGGCTAAGCTACAGGCCCGTTGTAGAGAAATGAAACAGGCAGTATTATATTTAAGTTTTCCTTTCTGCAGGGACTGTCAACTTGTTGGGTATTGTATGAGAAATGATCTTTTTCGTGTCCGTTTCTGCAAAATGTGTGGAATATTGTCGTATTCTTCTAACCTAAGTTTGACAGATTCTACTCTTTCTGAAAGATGGCGTCCCTTCTTTTAGCTTGGAAGTTTCGGTGTTTTGTCAGGAAAATCCAATTGACAATCCTGATTACTTTGGTAATCAGGACTTGCTTACAGAGTAAGCAAGATTTACAAAAATAAGAATGAAAAGGCAGTTGATCAAACTTATCTATTGTTTTAGTTTCCCTAACTGTAATCGAAACTCTTTACGGTGTCTTTTTTCTTCATCCAGAATGTGCTTCAACGTTCCAACAGTTTCAGCATCACTTTCACCAATTAAGTCTACCTGTTCTTGATACCGCTTAACAGCATCGTTTTCCAAATCATACTGCTTCTGCAAATACCCTTTAAGATCCTCACTTCCAAAATCAAGCTCCTTATGCTCCATTACTGGAACGCCGCCTTTTTTAACGATGAGATCTCCAAGCCAGTTCATATGACGCATTTCATCGATGGCAATGGCTTCGGTCAACCTGCTTGGCACACAATCCTTCATGAGGAAAGCGTTTCTCACATAGACCATAGATGCTTCAATCTCCAATACAAAATCCTGATTCAACAAGCGTATTATCTCTTTATCGTCCAAAACAACAACACCCTTTTAATTGTATAACCTATCAATCTAATCTTCATATCACAAAAAAGTTTCGGAATCAAATTATAGTCACCTGCATAACATTTGATAAAACGGAGTGTCTTTTAACCTAAGTTTGACAGATTCTACTCTTTTGAAAGATGGCGTCCCTTCTCTTGGCTTGAAAGTTTCGGTGTTTTGTCTGGAAAATCCAATCCATCAAGACCAAAAATATCAAGGACTTCTCCTTGATTAATCCACTCACCCAGCTCCACTAATACTAAAATTCTCAGTAAGCTTATAGCTCACAAGAGCCATTATCAACGAATTTAAATCCCTACCCCCTTCTTATACTTGCCAAAGACAGCAGGAAAACCAAGTTTTTCATACTGCCCCTAAACAGCAAAGATCGTCCCAACAGGAAAACAAATATTATCATTCGGAGTAATACCAAACGTCCTCAGTCTCGTTTGACTAAACATAAACCAAACTCAACTGAGGACACTCATAATAAACCACAACTGTCAAAGTTGGGCTATATTAAACGAGTCTGCTGGGATCTGGAAGTCAAATGTTGTGTTCCTAGCTCCGTTTATCACAGCACTGCCGCTGGATGTAAAGATACCGCTGGAACAGCTCCAACTGCAACCGAGAAACTCTCTCCGTCCACGTCGCCCCATAAATCGTGCCATCATTCCCATTTCCAGAACTATCCACCAGAACGCCCCCAGCCCCTTCATCGAAGTGCCACTCCGCAACCAGCCCCTCATCAGCCGCCCCCACACCCGCTGCAAGCACCACCACAAGAGCCGCAGCCACCAGCACCGCGATCGCTGACACGGATGGGTCATGCTGCCACCTCCTTGCACATGTCGTCCTTCGTTCTCTCTATGCGAAGCAGAACATCAATATCCATCTCAAGGAACATATCAAAGAGGCGCATTCTCACGCCCATGGTATCGTTACGCTCATTGATCCCTTCAACATAGACGATTACATCAAGGTCCTCCTTTTCATAAGGTCCAAAATATTCAACATCCTTGATCCTTTCTGCTCCAAATTCCTTTGAAACTTCATCTCTGATTATCTTTATAATTTCTTCTTTATCCATCTAAACTCCCTCTACAAGATTTTTACAGGTGTCAATTCCATTAATTTATTTTGCTGCATTGTAAGCACAACTTTCAGACGCTGTCTGTTATCAACACTCGTTGACGTCTATATAAATATTTGTAGCCGCATGGGCGGTCACATTACGTGGTGTTGCGATTGAAATTTGGGATATCTTTCATATTTAAACCAGGGAGCAGCGTCCACAAGACTTGAATCAACAATAGCTTCAAAACAGTGTCAACACCAGACAGCGTGACAAACCTAACGACTCCCCCCCATATTTTTTTATAGATCTGAAATTTTACTGCTTTTTACTGCATCAATCAATCTTTTCGTGTACTCATGCTGCGGATTTTCGATAACATGGTGTGTTGGGGAATTCTCCACAATCCTGCCGTCATGGAGCACTGCAATGCGATCGCTTACCTTGCGTGCAACTCCAATATCGTGTGTCACAAAGATCATAGAGATCCCACGCTCGTTCTGAAGATTCAGAAGAAGTCTTAGAATCTTTGCCTGGACACTTGGATCAAGAAAAGATGTGGACTCATCGGCGATGAGTAAATCCGGCTCAAGTATCAGTGCTCGTGCTATAGCAACCCTTTGAAGCTCACCCCCGCTTAATTCATGCGGATATTTTCGTATAAAATAATCATCAACCGGCAGCTGCACCTCTTTTAGAGCATTCTTGATCTTACCATCGGATTTATCATCGAATACCTTGTGTATGACAAGAGGTTCTGCGATTGCTTCAAATACGTTGAATCGGTGGCTGATCGAGTCTCTTGGAGATTGGTAAACAATTCCTACCATCTTTGCAAATTCTTTTCGATCAATCTTATCAAGCCCCTTCTCTCGAAAGATAATTTTTCCGCCATCCGGTTTGATTGTACCTGCAATAAGATATGCAAGTGTGGTTTTCCCAGAGCCGGTCTCTCCAACAAGTGCAAGTATCTCACCTTCATCGAGTTTGAGTGAAACATCCTTTAGTACCTCAATATCTTTATAGGATTTTGAGATGTTTTCAACAGAGATCATTGTCGCAATGCCGCCACGATGGCAAACGACAACACCGCCTCCGATTGTTGAGACTGCTTGTGGACGCCTCTCTAAACAGACATCGATTGATTGTGTACATCTTGGCTGGAAGATGCATCCCTTTGGTGTACTGGTCTGTGATGGCGGAGCACCTCTTATACCAGCAAGGTCTTTAGCACGTTCCATTACAGGAAACGAGCGGACAAGTGCTCGTGTGTATGGATGACGCGGTGCATCCAGAAGCTCTCCCGATGGCAGAGATTCTAATATATTGCCAGAGTACAAAACTACGGTGTAATCAGAACACAGTGCTGCAAAAGAAAGATCGTGGGTTATCAGAAGAACTGCTTTCCCAAGGTTCACCTGTTTTCTTATCACTTCTGCAAGATATAATTTTGTTATTGCATCAACGGATGCAACAGGTTCATCCAGGACAAGCATCTTTGGGTCAGTAATTAGTGCCATCGCCATGAGAACTCGCTGCCGTTCCCCGGCACTGAGCTGATGCGGATACAGCATGCTGCGTCCTGTCTTGATCTTCATGTAATCAAGCATCCTGCCGGATTTATCGAGAGCGGTATTTCGAGATTCTCCATTCTTGATCAACGGTTCAGCAACCTGGTTGATAATTTTGTGAACCGGGTTTAGCACGTCCCCATAATTCTGAAACACGATAGAAATTTCATTCCATCTGATTTTTCTCATCTCTTCATTGGATAACCTACTTGTATCGACACCATTGATCACAACCGATCCTGTCATTATGGCATTTTGAGACAGGAGTTTCATGGATGCAAGCGCAAGTGTGGTCTTCCCGGAGCCGGACTCCCCAACTATAGAAACACACTCCCCTTCATTTATTTTAAGAGATATATTATTCAGGGCAGTTATCGTATTATCCTCTGCGCCAGATAATCTATATTTTACATTCAGATTCTTAAACTGTAGCGGCATTATTCCCTCCTTTAAGTCTTGGATCGAATATTTCCTCTATTGCATAAGAAATAAGAGCAAGAGAAACGATAAGCATTGAAAGTGAGAGAACTGCCGGCAGAAGCCAGTTGAACCATACATCGAGATACAGGTATCGCATCGCATAACTCATCATAATTCCAAGACTTTTTGTTGTAGGATCAAATATTCCAAGAAACGAAAGACCTGCTTCCATGAATACTGCAATCCGTGCTTTTGTGACAAAACCCATCGCATAGAGTGGAAACAGCTCTGGTAAGATATGTTTGCGCATAATATAAACGGTCGATGCTCCCATGTTCCTTGCTGCTTTTATATGGAGTTTTGTCTTGAGTGAGAGTGTTTGAGCGCGAACTCCTCTTGCTATGGTCTGCCAGATAATAAGTGAAAGCGTGATTACTAAAATCATTGTGGACGGTCTGAAGTAGGCCGCAATCAATATCAGTACTAAAATCGAAGGTATCGCAAGCAGTGCATCAACAATTCTCATAACCACGAGATCGTATAGTCCACCAACCAGTGCTGCTGAAACACCGAGTATGAGCCCGATCGTGCATGCGATCGCTGCAACCGAGACCCCAAAGAATACCGATGTTCTGAGTGCCCACAAGAGTTCACTGAATATGTCATAGCCAATGTCATTGGTTCCAAGCAAGTGGTTCATTGATGATGGCTGGAATGATCTATCCGAGTAATCCCATGGATCGTGTGGTGCGATTGCCGGGGCAAGGATGGCTGTTGTTGAGAGCAGCAAAAACATTACAAGCCCGGTAACACCGATTCTATTTCTTTTAAATTCTCGAAACGGTCTAATATGCATATTCAACCCTCGGATCTATCTTTTTATAGAGCAAATCCACAACAATGTTGATTAAAAGTACCAGCAAGACCGATACGGTGAGAATTCCTTGCAGCAGTGGAAGGTCACGATTTGATATTGCATTGTACGTTAGAAGCCCAAGCCCTGGATATGCAAAGATCGTTTCAATGAAAAGTACACCGGTAATCACATAAGCAAGCCTGATACCGATGCGTGTAAAAAACGGTAGCATCGCATTTCTTGCAGCATGAAAATACTTTATTTTTCTCTCTTTAATGCCTTTTGCACGGGCAGTGAGTACATAAGGCTCACGAATCGTCAGTATCATGCTGTTTCTGATCAGAAGATAATCGCCTGGAATCTGGGAAAGAGTGAGCGTTGTAAGTGGCAGTATCAGATGCCAGAGGATATCTTTGATGTGTGCGATTCCTGCAAGATTCGAGTATGGCGTCATTGCCCCGGATGTTGGAAACCATCCACCATACAAACTAAAGATGGTAAGAAAAAGGATTCCTATAGCCAAGGAAGGGACGCCATCAACAACCAGCATTGAAACCAGTAATGACTGATCAGCTCTTCTACCCCGCACCCAGGAACTTTCTACACCAAGTATCATTCCAATAATTGCTGAGAGAACAAACGAGGTGCAGACAAGAAGCACTGTCCATGGCAGTGCATTCATGATGAGTGTGGTTGTTGGTGCATGGCAGATGTATGAATATCCAAGATTTCCATGTGCAAGCTGCACCAAATATATAAAAAACTGTACATGAAGTGGTTTATCAAGCCCATGCATCTGGACAAGTTCGTTGTATAACTCATCAGTGATTGTAACCTCGTAGCCACTATACATGGCAAGGATTACATCGCCAGGAAGAAGGCGTGGCAGTAAAAAATTGAGGAAAAGAAGGAAAAATATGGTCAGCAGATAAATCGTTACGATCTTTGTCGTTCTGTTCCTCATTTTCTATCTGCTTCTTCCTTCAGTGTCGCTTGAGATAAAATGCAACAAGAATCAGTATTGCAATCATCATCGAAAAGGATATGATTGGGCTTTCCTGCTGCTCCTTCTGAGTAGTTGCTGTTGTGCCTTCTTCTGCTCCAGCCACAATCAGTGCAAGTTTGTTCTGCGGGATTGGGATTCCTTTGGCAATTCCTCCGATGGTGTAGAACCACTCAACACCAGCATCCGGATTGTAGGCATAATACCATGTCGGGTAATACAGGGAAATTGCAGGAAGTTCTCTGGCATAAACGTTCTGTGCCTCATGAACTGCTTCAAGTCTTTTTGAAGCATCCATCTCATGCATCAGAGAATCGAAGCATTCATTTAACTCCTCGCTCTTGTTGTATCTGGCAGTATTCGGACTTGGCTTGGAACCTGGAACCTGGATTGTCTTTTCATAGAGAATCTTTGGATCGGCACCAATGCCACCGTGTCCGGATATTGCAAGATCAAAATTCCAGTTTATCACCTTCTTATCGACCATCTTCGTATCAAGGGATGTCAACTCAACTTCTATCCCGACTTTTTCAAGCTGATCTTTCAGGATTTCTCCATCCCGATCAGGTGCAGGCTGCCCGCCAACCCCAATCATCGAGACCAGTACCTGAAGTTTGAGGGGCTTTTTATCCTTTATGAAGACACCATTGTCCCATTCATAACCAAGTGATTCAATCAGTTCTTTTGCTTTTTCGGGATTGTAGGGATAATCCGGAACATTCGGACTTGCCCACACACTCTCACTTGAAATTAACCCATAACTCGCAGGCTTTCCGTATCCTCTAAGTGATTTATCCACAAACTCGCTCTGGTTAATCGCATAAGCCAGTGCCTGTCTGAATATGATATTATCAAGAGGCTGCTTGTTGTGGTTAATCATCAGTTTCTTGTTCCAGTAATGCGGACCTGCTATAACGATAAAACCTTTCTCTGTCATGGTGTCCACCATCTCGGATTTTATCGATGCAAAGTCAACTTCGCCGCGCTGCAATGCCATCTGCGGATCGCCAGTTTTCACATAGATCAATTGATCAATAATTGGCTTACCGAGATAGTATTCATCGAATGCCTCATACTTGTATGTTCCATGCTCCTTGCTGAAATCAGCATACTTGAATGGACCAGACCCTACAAACGCACCAGGTTCCACGTAGTCCATCGGATTTTCAACATCCTTCCAGATGTGCTCTGGGAGGATTGGCATTGTGCCGCCAATATCCTCCATGAATGGCGCATACGAGCCGCTCATATAGATCTTTACCGTGTATTTATCGACCGCCTCTGCCCGATCCACTCGATCGAGTACGACCCAGCCATAAGGGTGTTCTTTCATGTAGTGTATGGTAAAAGCAACATCACTGGCAGTTACTGGCGTCCCATCGTGCCATTTTGCATTTTCTACCAGATTAAAGACATAGGCATCTTCATTTTTCAGGTATTCCCAGTTTTCTGCTAAGTGTGGAATTGGACCATTGGTTTCATTCTTCCATACCAGCGTATCAAAGATAAACTGCATCCTCACGTATCCAGGACCTCTTGCATAAGAAAGATACGGGGATGGATACCCCCAATCGCCAGCTTTGTCTGCAATTCTAATTTCTTTTTCAGATGCAGCACTTATTACCGATGTAGATATACACAGGCAAATGATTGAAGCTGCAATCAGTATTTGTTTCACATTAGTCATTTATTCTACCTCTTTTATTAATTGTTTATATTCATTACACTGTCTCTGTTAATTCATTAAAGCATGGAATGCAGTGCGGCTCACCGTTTAACAAGCGGATCCTTGTCTCCATCGCAGACTCCCCACACCTGACGCATTCCACTGATTCATGTATCAGTGCCATGGGCAGCGGTTCTGGAGTAACTTCTTTTATAATCAGTAAATCCTCTTCAGGTAAGTTCAGTATTTCGTTACTTTTTTTAATATGCAGTTGTTTAAACTCACCTATTTCATCCTGGCTTGCTGTTTTCTCCTTGACCTTAGTAAAGAGTTCCAAATGTCTTTTATCTGTTATAACAGCCTCTTTTTTTATGGAAATTCTCAGTGATCTGTTATTTTCACGGTTCATAAACGTATAAACATATTTACCAAAATCATTGAAAATCAGGTTTCCCTTGCCAAATGTACAGCCAACGAGTGCCTGAATCGCATCCACGCCACATGAGTTGTTCTCAACAATTGCAACCATCTCTTCATCCTTGGAAGGTTTTCCAAGTTCTCGCAGTGCAACCTGTGACACACGTATTCCCATTGCAAGTCCTGGACACTGGTGTCCATGGAAGCTAATAGCCTTTTTAAGCATAAACTCTGTATCCTTGGAAATCACATTTTGTCCTACTTGTTAATACTATTTAAAGAATTCGTTAAACGTTTTGTCTGAAAAGGAAGCTACCAGATTAGGTTTAGAAGTTCTGGTTTCTAATTTGACAGGTCTTTTTTGTTCTATTGATGCTTCTTTAGTTTTGTCATGGGAAGCTGTGTTGCCTAAGCAGACTTGGAATTTTTATCTGGCTTTTTGTAATCATGTTAGTCTGATTCAATCATACCCAAAAAAGAAATGGGCTTTTAAACCAAAAAGCTTACTTGACGGCTCGTTGTTCCGCACACGAAGTGTGTAGCCAATAATAGTTTGTGAAATTGTGAAATTTGGTTTCGTTGTTGTTCCGCACTCGATTGCTTCGCAATCGAGAATTAAAGGTTATCGGCATTTCTGCAAAGCGGAGCTTTGCAGGTGTGTGGTTGCGAAAGATAGATTAAGGGTAGATGTTATCAGTAAGAGTTACTACTAATAATTTAATACGGTGAGTTAAGCTATGAGCAAAGAACGTTTTAGAAATTATGCAAGAAAGTTTGAACAGGAAGCAAGAGAGGCAACTCGGCTCAATGAAAGGATTGATCTATATCGGCTGGCTTCTATACAATATTATAATGCAGGGGACATCTATGCATGTGAAGTGCTTTCCTCGGCTGCTTCTGAGGCAGTAGAGGCAGGCAAGTTCGATAAGGCTTTTGAACTTTATATTGAAATAGGCAAGCTTTCCTATGATCTGGACAGTGACGACATCTTCTGGTACCTTGATGCTTGGTGGATTGCAAAGAAGCTTGGCAAAACGGATGAGCTTGTTATCGAGATCGAGAAAACCTTAAAACGCGGCATTGAACATGCTTCTGATCGGCTCACGAAAGAAAACAAATCCGACGCTTCTCTTGAGTATGCAAACAGAGTCTATGGGCTGGCTGCAAATTACCATAAAACAACGCTTGATTATAGCGGCTATTTAGTAAATATTGAAAAGGCTATCGGGTTTCTGGCTGAAAAGAAGAATATTGATGAAAAGCGGATAGCTGATGAGTATTCTGTGGCAGGCAATAACGTATACATCACGCATCCATTAAAAAGCATTGAGTTGTTCAATAAAGCAGACTCGTACTATAATAAGATTTACGGTTCAACCGAGATTAAGGAAATGAATTACTTTATGCATGAGGATAGAGAGAAGGCAAAAGCTATTGAAGAGATAAAATTGCCTGTTAAAATTAAAGTTCATCCCCTGTTGCTTGAATATATGTTCGAGAAAAAATCCACCGATCCTTTTTCTATGCTAAGTATGATTACAGAGGATGCACGTGATGCACGACAGAGTTTGAAATATCTTAAATTCCTGGAAGCTGAGAGATTAAACGTAATACTGGCTGAAATGCATTTATTGCTGGGCAATTTTGATGAGTCAAAGAAATGCTACATGCGTGCTGTTGAGTGCCTCGAATACATGTTTTATTTTATGGACTTAAAACCTGAAGATAGTTCTGAAGAAATTAGAAGGATTGCCGAATACGATATAATTGCTGCAAAAATAGAATACGTTATGGGAAATATGTTTGTGGTCTGTGAACACTATTCTGATGCTGCCGATAACATGCGTTTGCTTAAGGATTATGAGACTGCATTGAACTACTATGAGATAGCATTGAAATATGCAACTATAACAGAGACGCCGCGGGAAAGGTGGGATAATATGCGAAGAGAAACTGTTGAAGGTGTAGAAGAAAAAATAAATGAAGTACGAGTAATTATAGAACAAAAATAAGGTTGTGGAATAATTGAAGAAGGATCCTCTTCACGCTATACTTGAAGAAGTTAGAGATAGCTGGGGTATCAGAAGCCCGGATGACGAACACTGGCAGGCAAAAAGACGCAAGACTGCTGGTGAATACGAATGGGTACTTGAAAACCTTGCTCTTAAACAAAGTGACAAGCTCTTGGACATTGGTTGTGGAACTGGTTTGTTTCTTGAATATATAAATGAGATGGTTGATACATCTGTTGGCATCGATATAAGTGAAACCATGTTGAAACGAGCCAGTAGAAACCTTGCATATAAACACAACGTTTCACTCTTGCGATCTGCAGCACCATTACTTCCCTTTTGTAAACATATATTCAATAAAATTGTAATTGTCCATGCAGCCTTTGGTGTGTTCATACCAAACCCACATCTATGGAACATTTACAACGAGGATATGATGGATCTGAGCGCTGATGTAATAAAAAATGCATTCAGTTTACTCTTACCTTATGGTGTACTGGTGTTAACACTTGCACCCGGCAGCGAAGATGTAGGGGAAAAAGTTAAACAAAAACTGATACCAGATGCAATGAAAAAAGCAGGAATAGGAATAGAAGATGCTTCAGTTACAACGACGGTAAGGAAACTTGAAAGTACGTATTTTGCCCTTGTTAGAATAGAGAAAAAGTCTTAATCATCTTTGCTGTATATCAAAAAAAATAGATACGGTTTTTATAGATATTCTTAGTGGCCTCTATAAATTCTGCAAGCCTCAACAAGCCTCTTTACTGTCTTATAGAGGCTCTCCAAACCCACGCTGTCTGCCGCTGCTCCCTCTGCCTTCTTATCCTTTGACCATATCGATGCTCCAAGATTTGCTCCAAACGATCCACCTCCAACAGGTATCATCTCGTTAATGATGAAAAAGTCAATGATCGTTCGAATTGCAATCTCCTGGCCACCGCTTCGATCTCCTCCAATAGCAACAGCCGCTCCAACCTTGCCACTGAGTGCATGAACGTCCCTTGCAACGAGAGCACGACATCGATCCATCAAAACCTTTGCCTGTCCACTCACTGTTCCCTGATAAACAGGTGTCCCAATGATAATTGCATCAGCCCAGAGAAGAAGTGAATAGAGCTCGGTCATTCTATCATTATATATGCACCCATCTTTCCTGATGCAGTGATCACAGTGGATGCAGAAATTAAGCTCTTTTCTATGAACAGAGAAATACCTGGTCTCAACCGCTCCAAGTTCACCTGCATATTTTAGAGCCTTTCTTACGACATAATCTGTTGCAGCCTTGCGAGGGCTTGCTGAGATACCAAGAATTTTTATCATCTTTGTATTCATTAGCGAATGAGTGTGCCTCATCTCTTAATTACTTGTTGTGTCATCA
>CAJHIS010000002.1 GCA_905067555.1 Candidatus Argoarchaeum ethanivorans | reverse complement strand
GGATCCCAATGATCAAATATGGTCTAGTATAGTATTGGCTAACATTATCCACAATTATGAGATAAGCAACATCTGGATTGATAATATTGATATTATAGAAAACACAAAAAAACACACTCTTAGAAATATTAACACAGTTTGCCCACAATCCTGATTTAATGTCGCCATTGGCTCTTCTGGAAAGTGAAATAGCAAAAGCATTAAGTTTGTTCCAAGGGGACACGGCGGTGCTTGAAGGTTTAATTAGGGTGGTTAGATGCTCGGGTAAAGAATATCCTGGGTATCTGCTTATTAAACCATGTCTTCGTGCTATTGGAGCTTTAGGTGATGAAAGTGGAAAGGAATTACTTGAGTATCAGAAAGATCAAGGTAATGTAACTGCTAAAGCTGCTCTGGAATTATTTGGAAGAGCATGGGAAGACATTAAGTATAAAGAAAAGGAAATAGAAGAAATCAGTAAAGGCGAGATAAAAGCTGAAGTTGAAAAGAAGGAGCTTGACAAAAAAGAGGAAACAAAGAAAAGTGGGTTCTTCAAAAAATTATTTAGTTAACTTCATAAATATAAAGGTAAAAATAGAATAGCATGACCAAAATAGAAGTAACCTGTGGAAAGTGTGGGCGTAAATTCTATAAAGGAGGACTACGAAAATGAATCCTGTCCGCATCGTGGACATGTAGTAAAAAAAGAGAACTCCAGTGCTGGCGGATTATGTTTCATAACCACGGCATGCATTGGAAGCCGCAGGGCTTCCTGACAATTGCACAGAATTAGAAATAATGAGGTACTTTAGAGATAAGTATTTAGCAAAAAGGGGGCTGTCAACTTGTTGGGTGTTATACCAGAACTCTAATTTTTTTCATGCGTTCAAACCTAAGAACATTAGACATTATACCTGAATATACAACCAGGTCGAAACAATGCCAACACCCAACAACTTTACAGCCACTGTAGGGTGCAGCATGCCTGCAAGTTAGGTCATATCAAAAAAAGAGATGGCTTTTAAGTCAAAAAGCTAATTTGACGGGTTCTTTTGTAATCAGGGAACTCTCAGTAAATAGTTTACCTAATTTATAAACATGTTAAGTAACTGTTATGAGATAACTTTTCTCACCGCAGAGGTCACAGAGAATCAAAGAGGCACCTACTCTCCTGCTATCGTATTCTCTCACTCTCTGCACCTTCTGCTTGGTTCAGCGGTTAAATTCCTTGGGATGTTGTCCACACCATATTCTAACAAGTACAAATCTGTGTCTCAGAAATTCCTGAAAAATGATGCAGTTCTTGGTAAATCATTATTTGTTAGTTACCTTGGATTGAGCTATCTCATATAGATATATTGTTCGGAGATCATACAAGACTCAAAGCTAAATGTCAAACTCTCAGATTTTACTTCAATACAGAATAAATATTTTAAGATTATATATTTAATATGAAATTTATAATATTAAAAATTTAAATAGTTATATGTTATAAAATTAATATTTTGTATTATATTCAGTCTCAATTTCCCAGTATTTTCTGCAACATTATTTAGTAATAATTTGTTTTTATTTTATTACTTTCAGTTATAAATAGCCACATATAGCTAATATAGCCAATCTTTCAATAATTATTACATAGTATACATGAATGAACATTATTAAAAATATTATTCTGTTATTTTTAGCCAAATAACAGGTTCTCAGCAAACAAATTTATTACAATGACTATAAGAATACATACTAATCAGCAGACAACATCACCATTCAACAGGCAAAGAGGTGTGGAGAACAACAGTTAAAATTATTCATCAAACTGAAACTGTTCTATTCCATATAGCCTGTAATTTTTTGCTTACAAACTTATTATATATTTTACTTAAGTTAAGGTATACGAACAAGTCTAATATACTACCTTACACCCAATCAATTGATGATGCAATAATATATTATAAATATAGGCAAATTTAATCACTCAAGAATAATATGCTGTATAATTCATTAAAATTATTAAAACAAAATAAACACTATAAATAAACACTATAAATAAACACTATAAAAATAATATACTACACAATATAATATATTATACAATTTATTAAAATTATTAAAACAAATGTGTCAAAAAAAATGAGAGTTATAGTTTAAGCTCTTTGTGATCCATTAAAATGCGCAGGTCTTCTATACTCATTTTTCCAGTTTCTTGGTAACGTGTTTTTGCCTGGAGGTGCTTTTTCTCCTCTTTAACCTCGTCCTTTTTAAGCTGCACGTCTTTTAACTGTTCAAGATACACGTCAAGTTCTTTGCGCTGCTGTTCTATGTTTCTTTTAAGTGGATCTATTCGATTTCTAAAAGGGTCTACAACCGCATAGACTTCAATGAGTTTTTTGTGGTATTCGTCTGATTCTTTTCGCAAGGTATCGATTTTTTGATACGTGCTTATCAATTGTTCATGGTAGTTTTGCGATTCATCTGCAAGGTTTTGTATTCGTTGATGAATAATATCAAGTTCCTGATACACTTTTTTGAGACTATTATGTTTCTTCTGTAATTGCTGGTGCTTCCGGTTTGCCTGCTCTGCAACAGTTATGCGAACCCCAAGCGCTATTAATCTGTTGAATACATCAATTTCCTGCTTTAAAGGTATATCTGATGTTTTAAATGTTGTCAGATCTTCAGAATAGAACCTTACAAGTGTTTCATATTTTCCTTTAGATATATTATTCAGTTTATCTCGTTCATCTCTTAACCCATCCAATATCTTTTTTTGTTCGTTGGCAGGTTTTTTAAGCAGTTCTCTCCGTCGTTTAATAACAGCTATTTGCTTGTTTGACACATCTCTATTTCCTCTCAACATTGCTGCCAGTCCGGCAAGTTGCTTGACCTGCTGGTTTAGTAAGTCTCGCTGTTCTTTTAGCTCTGTTGAATTGTTTTTGTGCAGGGCAAGGTCTCTGAAGATTTTTTTAAGCTCCCTGTCTTTCTGGCCAAGCTCTTGCCTGAGATAATTTACTTTACTTCTAAGCTTTCCCTCGCTCAGTATTTCATTCATTATAACTCCCCCTGCCAGTGAGATAATGCCTGTTCATGTTCGTTTACTCGTTCATTAAGCCACAGTATCTTTTCACTGATGTCCTTTATTTGTGTTTCATCGACTGTCTTTTGTTCTTTGATGTTGGAGATTGTTTGCAGTTCTGTCTGGGAAGTAACTACGCCTTCAAATTTTTTGTTTATTAAGGCAATTATTTTGCTCACTTCATTATTTTGTGGTATTGTTTCAAGCACGGTTTTTATTTCATCTACCAGTGCTCTCTCTTTTTGTAAATTTTTTATTTTATCAAGCTCAATTCCTTTCTGGATGAGTGTTTTGTGCATCTGTTTCAATTGACCGGCCCCGGTATTTTCTGTTGTTGGCAGTATGTCAAACAGTTGCTGCAGCATTTTTTCTGCCTGGTAGCACAAAAGTTTTCTCTTCTCTTCCAACACTTCTTTTCGATTACTGCGTGCCGCAAGCTCTTCTTTTTCTTTCTTTATCTGTTCTGTCAATAAAATCTCACTGCTTTTCATGTCTTCACATTCACTGGTGTACTGGTCTACCAGGTTTCTGTGTTTGGTTACTGCTATATCAATGAGCTGTTTTTTATCTGGTATTTCAAACAAGAATAACCCTTCTTTATTGCGATATTTTAACGTATCCATTTTTAGGCTCGTATATTTCTCCCGAGTTCTTAAGTTTTGATAGTATGTCTTCCACCTTGTCTCTATTAATACCTTGTTCTTCTGCATGCTCTATCACATCTTCACGGGGTGCTACACCATCATGTGCATGCTGAAGCTCTCTTATTATATCTCTAAGTATGTGTATTTTGTCTCTCTGGCTTTTGCTTGTACCAACAGAAATAATGTCGGCATCAAGCATACCAGTCTCCGGGTCTGTCATCACCTGCTCAAGGCTTGTGGTTACTATGCGTATCACTCGTTCTATGTCATCTACATTTACTTCATTGCTCAGGCGGATACGTGCACTCGACTCTGCAAGTCTTACTAAAGCTTCAAGCTGCCTTGCAGTAACCGGAACTGGTGAATTGGGGTCTTCCCCCTGTTTCCTGAGTCCAAGATAGAAGTTGATGATTTTTTCCCTGGCATCATCGCTCATAAGAGGATAAATGTTGCGTTTGGCGTAGGCAATATATTTTCGCATCAGTTCAGGCTCTATTTCTGGCTGTATTACTTTCATTGCATGTTCTATCTGCTTACTGGTTATGCCTGAGTTTGGGACGTGTTCTTTCTGCATGCTAAGTTCACCCGCGTAATGTGCTTTTAAAATATGATTGGATATTTGCGTGTCTCGTTCTATCGTTGGCTTATCCGTAAGAATAAATATCAGGTCGAATCGCGACAGAAGTGTTGGCGGCATGTTTATTTGTTTGGCGATGTTGTCATACTGGTCAAAGCGTCCATATTTCGGGTTTGCAGCACCAAGCAGCGAGCAGCGGGATTGCAAGGTCGCCATTATTCCTGCCTTTGCTATGCTTATGGTTTGTTGTTCCATTGCTTCATGCAGTGATGCACGATCATCAGGCTTCATTTTATCCATTTCATCAACACCTGCAATTCCTTTATCTGCAAGTACTAATGCACCGGCTTCAAGAGTCCATCGTCCATCTCCGAATTCATCCTTTACTGCTGCGGCTGTAAGCCCTGCCGATGTTGAGCTTTTACCGCTTGTATAAATACCACGGGGTGCAATTTTGACAGTGTATCGTAGAAGCTGTGATTTTGCAATGCCAGGGTCTCCGATAAGCAGTATATGAATATCACCTCTGATCCGTGAGCCGTCCGGAAGTTTCTTGGATACACCGCTCATCAGTTGAAGGGATATTGCTTCTTTTACTTCACTGTAGCCATAGATGCTCGGAGCTATGCTTCGTATCATTTTCTCATAAATCCCGGTGTCAGCGGCAAGAGTTTTTATCATTTCAATGTCTTCAGATGATAGTACGATATCCTCGAATTCCTTGTCTTCCACATCGATGGATAAGCCATCAAGCACTATGTCAAAGAATGTGGTTTTGGTGTTGTAATTTACGCGCTGGTAAGAGCGAAGCACCCCTGTAATAATTATGCGATCCCCGGGAGCAGTTATTCCAGCAAGGTCATCAACTACAAGAACGTCGAGTGTCTGCGGCTGCTCACCACCTCTAAGACCTTCCGGTGATTCCTGTATGCGAATCTTTTGTGCATCCAGAAAAGTGGATTTTTCTTTCGAGAGAATAAAAGGTCCTTTTTTTCGGGAGCAGTTGGCATCATCACATTCATAAGGCTCTACGAATTTCTCACCCTGCATAACCACTGTCTCGTGTTCATAAGGGCAGTGGAATACTGCACGGGTGATCTTTGGGCGTACCTCAGTAGCTTTTCGAATCAACCCTTCAACCGCAATCAGTTTTCCGATATGATTACTTCGAATGCTGCGTATCCGAACGTGTGATGCAAGATCTCTTACTCGCAGGTGAGCTTTTGAAAAATCAACTCCTTTCGTATCACCAATATCAAGTAGTGCTTGTTTGGCGTCTCTTAGCACCTCATCCGGGAAGTTTAGAAGTTCATCTGCCAGTTCCGGATCGAACTGTTCTATGTCAAAAAAAGATATACTAAGACTTCTAACATCAGGATACTCTTCAGCAAGATTGGTAATTTCATCTTTGTAGGATGACTTTAAGAATTCTTTCCACTTCTGTGGTGATGAATGTGCAGACATTAACTATCCAAATTAAATAAAAATCTTTAAGTGAAAGCCAAGGTCCGGATTCGAACCGGAATGTGATCGCTCTGCAGGCGATAGCGTAGCCACTCCGCCACCTTGGCGCGACTCGATTGCTTCGTAATCAAGAGTCAAAGGTTATTTGTATCTCTGCACAACGAAGTTGTGCAGTGGTGCCGACATCAAACTTATATGCCTGCCTACTAATAATCTTTGTGGGTGGAAATTGATTCCCTGGCAAGATATATTATTGATGGTGTACATCACTTTACCTGATGCGCATTGTTGAACTTGGCGAACGGCTTCTTGTTGAACACATTTCAGCACTGTTAAAAAATACAACTGCTGGAGACGATTGTGCTGTTATTGAATGCGGGAGCGAATTCCTTGTTGTAAGTACTGATATGCTTCATCGAAAAACTGATTTTCCAGAACAGATGAGCTGGTATCAAATCGGATGGATGAGTGCTGCAGTAAATCTCAGTGATGTTGCAGCGATGGGCGCAAAGCCTGTGGGACTACTTTTTTCTTTAGGCTTACCAGAGTCCACAACCGTCAATCTTGTTGATGAAATGATGGAGGGTATTACAGCCTGTGCAGATACTGTTTCATGCAAGGTTATTGGAGGCGATATAGACAGTCATAGTGAGCTTACCATTGTTGGAACAGCACTTGGAAAGGTAAATCCTTCAAATATCATTTACAGAACCGGGATTAAAGTTGGTGATGTTGTGTGCGTGACAGGAAGTCTTGGCGGGGCTGGTGCTGCACTATTTGCACTAACGCACGACATGAGGTGCCCTGAAAAAGTAGCCTGCCGACTGTTTGAGCCAGTACCAAGAATCACTGAAGCTATTATTATTGGTAAGACTAAAATGGCTACTGCTATGATAGATATTAGCGATGGTTTGGCTGCATCATTGCATGAGTTGTCGCGTGCAAACAACAACATAGGATTTAGCATAAGTGCCGAAAAAATACCAGTTAACAAAGATATCAAACAGCTATTTTCCAAGGAAGAGGCGTTATCACTGAGTCTGTATGAAGGTGGTGATTTTGAGCTGTTATTTACTGTTCAAAAGGATAAAGTGGCAGAGCTTCAGAAAAAAGTTGATTTTACAGTGATTGGAGACGTGGTAGAAAAAGGTATTGTTCTTGAGAAGACAGTTTCAGCAGGCAAGATTATTATAGAGTGCCTGAATGATAAAGGATATGAACATATAAAATCATCTTAGAGTTAAACAAAGGAGATCGAAATTATGTCAAATACAGTTCAAGAAATAGTAAATCGGTTTTCACAACTTGGAGTAGAGTTGTCTGAAAAGGAAACTGGGGAACGACTTGAGAAACTAACGAGTGAATTTAAAGTGCCAATTGGAGAAGCTAAACGAAGCGTGGTTAATTATTTTCTGAAAGAACATGATATTGATAGAAGCCAGTACTATGCTGGTTCTACAAATGACATCACAGCTATACAAGACATAAACCAGGAAGGGCAGTGGGTAACTCTCAAGGTAAAAGTTGTCCAATTGTGGGAAGCAAACAATGAATCAATCGTTCAGGTAGGTCTTGTTGGAGATGAAACTGGAATTATAAAATTTACCATGTTCCAGGGAGTAACAATTCCTGAACCATTGGAGGAAGGCAAATCCTACCTGGTAAAAACGGCAGTAACAGGTGTTTGGCAGGACAAATACCAGATAAACATGAACAAAGCGACAGGCATCACTGAAATAGAAGAAGATGTGGAAGTAGGCACTGGCGATATCATATCCATACAGGATATAAATCAGGAAGGGCAGTGGGTAACTCTTAGGGTAAAAGTCACTCAATTGTGGGATGCAAACAATGAATCTATTGTTCAGGTAGGTCTTGTTGGAGATGAAACTGGAATTATAAGATTTACCATATTTCAGGGAGTAACAATTCCTGAACCATTGGAGGAAGGCAAATCCTATCTAATAGAGAGTGCAGTAACAGATGTTTGGCAGGGCAGATATAGTATAAAACTGAACAAAGCGACAAGCATCACTGAAATAGAAGAAGATGTGGAAGTAAGCATCCAAACAGCAGAATTTACAGGTGTTATCGTTGACGTGCAAAACGGCTCAGGACTGATAAAAAGATGTCCGGAATGCAACAGGGCACTAGCTAAAGGAGTTTGTACTGAACACGGCAAGGTCGAAGGTGTGTACGATCTTCGGATAAAAGCTGTGATAGACGATGGTAAGACCACACAGGAAGCTATCATAAACAAAGAATTGAGCGAAGAACTAACAAACATAACTCTCGTTGAAGCAAAAGACATGGCAATAGAAGCACTTGATCACAACATAGTAACAGACAGAATAAAATCAAAAATCATCGGTAGATATTATACAATAATCGGAACAAAGATTGATCGACACCTGATAGTGAGTGAGATAAAAGCATTACCAAAGATAACAAAAGAGGCAGTGGATGAACTTCTATCACAACTGCATACAACGCAAACAGAGGGCAGCACTACACACTCAACTCTCGATTGCGTAGCAATCGAGCAATCCAAAAACACGAACGAGGAGGCGTTGTAAATGGAAGAAAATCTGCAATATGTACGAGAACCAGCAAAACGCATATTTGCGCAAGAACTGCAGGAATCAAACCTCACATACAAAGAAGAAGATGACCAGTACTCAAAACAATACCTTATTACGCAAACAGGAGCCAGGATTAACAGACTCTACATCACCGGCACCCTGATAGAAAAAGAGAACATCGGGAATGAAACAGAATACTGGCGAGCCAGGATCACTGACCCAACAGGAGCGTTTTTCATATATGCAGGGCAGTATCAACAGGAAGCAGCAGATGCAGTCGTTAGAATAGAACCGCCAGGTTTTGTAGCAGTTATCGGCAAACCGAACATCTACACTACACCAGAAGGAGCAATTATGACGTCTGTGCGACCTGAGACAATTCAGGTAATCGAAGAGGACACCATAGACCAGTGGATAGTAGATACTGCACATCAGACACTACAACGACTCAATGATAAAGAGAATCCAGTAGCCAGGCAGGCATCAGCACACTATCAAACAGATCTGACAAGATACAAAGAAATGATTATAACAGCGTTGTCGGCAGTAAGATAATATTTCTGCACTATCTAAAAATCCGGGTGTTTATCATCGCTTAGAATCGCAATAGCACACAGAGTTCAAGGACAGTTTCGATCATTGCTCAGGTCTCTGGTGTCCCTCCCATTTTCTGTTGTGCTCTGCTTGGTGAAATTTAAGGATTTAATAATTTCACTAAAAAATTCGACTGTGCTATTATTTCGATATGCGTTAGACCTGTTAATGTTATGAATAATTATTATAATAGTTATTCATTATTTATAATGGATAATCCTTATATACCATTAACGATAATGATAATATGCCCTGATAATGGGAGGTAAAGTAGATGGCACGAAGATATTGTAAAAAATGCGGAAAAATATGGTACAGTGATGAGACAAAATGCCCAAGTTGTGACTCAACGGATGTTAAAGTCTCAGGCAGCTCCTATGGCGCAACAGGCATAGCAGTTAACTGAAGCAGTATAACTATCTTGATATAAACTGTACATCCATTTTTTATTTTTTTTATTTTTTTTCTGATTCTGCAGTTCTCGAAAAGGCTGCGTACGTTTTTCATTTTTCCAGTACCTGTGGAACCCATTAAATGGTAGTGTCCCACAAACCATGACGTTGAATTAACAATCATTGGGATTGATGGCGATTTTACATAATTTTGATGTGTCATTCAAAATCACTACCAGTAGGGCGCATAAAAAAATGGAAAATTGTGATAGGTCACGAAAGTTGGTACACTACCCACATTTTCGACTGGATCAGACTAATATAATTACAAAAAACCAGATAAAAATTTTAGGTCTGCTTAGGCAATACACCTTTCCATGACAAAACCAAAGAAGCCTCAATAGAACAAAAAAGACCTGTCAAATTAGAAACCGGAACTCTTAAACCTGATTTGACAGCCTCACGTGTGAAGCTATAAAAGAAAATAATATATATAATGTAGTACATGATTGAGTTATATATTTACATCTCAGGAGGAATGCCATATTCAACAAATTAAACTTAAAATTGCAAAAGCATATCCAAATGATTCAGGTCGAGGTATTGCAAGACTTGATCCCCAGACCCTGCTCACCCTCAAGCTTTCGCCTGGAGACATCATCGAAATAGTGGGTAAAAAAATCACTGGTGCAAAAGTATGGCGAGCAGATAGAACAGACTGGGACCAGGGGACTATCCGTGTAGATGGATTCATACGACAGAACGCTGAAGCAAGTATTGGTGATGTTGTCAAAGTGCAAAAAGCCGATGTTCATGATGCAGTAAAAGTAGTACTTGCCCCAACCGAGGGTGCAAGAATTCAGTTTGGCGGGGACGCTCCCGGGATGGTTAAAAAACAAGTATTGAAGCGACCGATAGCCAGAGGTGATGTAATACCTGTGATGAGCACTATGGAACATCCTTTCCTTGGACGAGTAGTAACAGGACAAGCTATACCTCTTATAGCTGCAGAAACAGTGCCGGATGGAGTAGTATTAATCACCAGTGAAACAGAGCTGATACTGCATGAAAAGCCCATTAGTGGTTTTGAAAGCATGGCTACTGGCATAACTTATGAAGACGTCGGCGGCTTAAGTAAAGAAATACAGCGGGTGCGTGAGATGATAGAGCTGCCGATGAAACACCCCGAGATATTCAACAAACTTGGCATTGAGCCTCCAAAAGGTATTCTACTACATGGGCCTTCCGGCACAGGCAAAACACTTATTGCAAAGGCGGTAGCGAACGAATCTGGTGCACATTTTATATCTATAGCAGGACCTGAAATAATGTCCAAATACTATGGCGAGAGCGAACATAACATGCGTGAAATATTTGAAGAAGCAAGCCAGAATGCTCCAGCCATAATCTTCATAGACGAGCTCGATTCAATAGCACCAAAAAGAGAAGAAGTGACAGGTGAAGTAGAGAGGCGTGTTGTGGCTCAGCTTCTAACGATGATGGACGGTCTTGAGGAACGGGGAGAAGTGGTGGTAATCGGTGCTACCAACCGAATCGATGCAGTAGATCCTGCACTTCGGAGACCAGGCAGATTTGATCGTGAAATAGAAATCGGCGTGCCTAATAGAGAAGAACGAAAAGAAATATTCCAGATACACACGCAAGGGATGCCTATTTATCACTGGGAAAAGGATGTTGTAGCAAAGGTGCTTTTGGAGGAACTATCATCTTTTGAGAAAAATTCTACTGTGCGCATCTCTAAGAATATTTCTAAGATAGAGTCTCTTGAATTGGAGAAGAGTGATATTGAGCGTGAGTTAAAGGAGATTAAAGGTGAACTTGAGAGATTGGAGGAGGAGAGGGTAAAGGCTGAAGGTCCGTTAATTCAGAGAATTTTAAGTGTGATAAGTAATAAGCAGGGTCAGATAAAGCATCTGAAATCCAGGATTGAAGATTTAGAAAAAGAAATAGAGAATAATAAAAACGATATTAAAAAATTGGAGAAAGACATAGCTGCTATCAATGAAATAAATGAAGCAATAAAAGAGAAAAAAAGCATACTAGAATCCATAGCAGCAGACATAAGCGAAATCAAACACATTAAAAGCATCAGAGAACCTGAAGACATCAGAAACACATTTCCGGATAAAATACTACAACAAAAGGACGAAAAAATACGAAAAATCAAAGAGACACTGTTAGACCTAAATGTGGTCTCGCCAGAATATATCAAAAAGGTCATTGAAGACTCAACAGCCGCCATGTTAGACCACCTCGCCTCAACAACACATGGTTTTGTTGGTGCAGATGTTTCGGCCCTTGCCAAAGAAGCAGCGATGAATGCACTGCACAGATACCTTCCACAGATAAACCTTGATGAAGAAATACCAAAAGAGCTTCTTGAAAGCATGAGAGTTGTACAAAAGGATTTTGATGATGCACTAAAAGAAGTTGAACCATCAGCCATGCGGGAAGCACTGATTGAAATTCCAACAAACACATGGAAGGACGTTGGCGGTCTCGAAAAAGTACGGCAGGAAATACTTGAAACGGTTGAATGGCCACTTACACAGCCTGAAAAATTCAAAAAAATGGGTATTCGCCCACCAAAAGGAATTCTCCTTTATGGACCTCCCGGTACAGGCAAAACACTTATTGCAAAAGCGGTAGCAAACGAGACAGCAGCCAATTTTATCAGCATACGTGGACCACAACTGCTATCCAAGTGGATGGGAGAGTCTGAGAAGGCCATTAGAAACATATTCAAAAAAGCAAAACAGGTCTCGCCATCGATTATCTTCTTTGATGAGATTGATGCTATAGCTCAGGTACGTGGCAGCGAAACCAACAGAGCAACTGAAAGAATGGTCAACCAATTGCTAACTGAGATTGATGGTCTTGAAGTACTTGAAGATGTGATTATCATAGCAGCCACCAATCGTCCTGATATTATAGACCCTGCATTAATACGCTCCGGACGCTTTGATCGAATGGTGCTGCTTGAATCACCATCTAAAACAGGACGTCTTGAGATATTTAAGATACATACCAGAGACACACCGCTTTCAAGTGATGTTGATTTCGAAGAGCTTAAAGAGGTAACAGAGGGCTATACGGGAGCAGACATAGAGGCAGTCTGCAGAGAAGCAGTAATGTTGGCTTTAAGAGAAAATATAAACACGGAAAAAATAGAAATGGAACACTTCAGAGAAGCACTCAAAAAAGTACGCCCAAGTCTTGCAGAGAACATAATGGATTACTATGAACGCCTCAAAGACCAGTTTAAAGGCGGTAAACCAAAAGAACAAAAATCATATATAGGATACAGATAAGAGGAAGAAAACATGGAAAAAGTATTTGCAAAAAGTATGTCTCGTAAATCTGTAACCAGCATGGATGGAGTGGAACTTGGAACAGCTGTAAATATAATAATAAATACTAAAACTGGTGAACTTAAAGACCTGGTAGTAAAGCCAAACCATGCCACTGATACCAAGTTCAAAATGAAAGGTAATATTATGTACATACCTTTTGCATCAGTACGCTCAGCCAGGGACTATATAATAATTGATACCGAACTTGCAGAGAGTCTGAGCGAGGAATAGAAAATATATAATTTTATAGAGATACGGCACAATTTAACGAAACTTTTAAGTTTTGGCAGTAGTGTGCCTTCTGGGGGATGAAGCCATGAGTGGCGAAGTTCAACAAATATTAGGGAATATTAATAAAAAATTGGAAGGATTGCTTTTATTGAAGCATGATCTGGATGAATTAAATAAGAGGACGAAGAACATGGAAGAGATATTATCTGAATACGTGCTTGTACTAAGCGAAGAGGATAAAGCAGATTTAAACGAAGCCATGAGAGAGTATGCCACAGGTAAAACAACCTCTTTAGAAGATGCTGAAAGAATTCTTGAGTTATGAAGGTAGAATTTGCAACAAAAGTCCTAAAGTTTCTATCAAAATTAGAAAATGGTAGCAAAGAAAGAATTTTTAAAAGAATAAAGGAACTCCAGAATGATCCATTTCCTTATGATGTTAAGAAATTAAAGGGAGAAAGGGATGTTTATAGGATCAGAATTGGAGATTTTAGGATGCTTTATAGGGTTATTCAAGAAGATGATGTAATCTTGGTTTTTAGAGTGGACAAAAGAAGTAGGGTTTATAGATAATGGAAAAACCTCACGAATTCTCTGTTCTTCAGAACGGAGAGGATGCTAATTATATGTCTATAACTCCATGGGAAGTCGAGGGGGATATTGACTATAATAGGTTGATAGAAGAATTTGGCACCCAGTCTATAGATAACCATCTGTTTTCAAGATTGAAGCTGCCGCTGCCGCCTCCTGTTAAAAGGGGTATGTGTTTTTCTCACAGGGATCTGGATAAATGGCTTAATGCTTACGATAACAAAGAAAAGGTTTCTGTAGTTAGTGGGAGAGGGCCCTCCGAGAGAATGCATATAGGACATTTGACTCTATATGCTATACCAAAATACTTCCAGGATGCGTATGGATGCACGGTGTACATACCTGTATCAGACGACGAGAAATTCTATATAAAGGAGTATCTAAACGTTGGGGATGTGGAAAGATTTGCAGATGATAATATACTGGATATACTGGCAATGGGGTTTGATCCGGAGAAAACGATCGTTCACAAGGATTTCGAGCACACAAAAATATACAGGTACGCTTCACAGGTTGCCAAGAAGATCACATACTCTACAGCAAAAGCTGTTTTTGGATTGAAACCGGAAAATAACATTGGATGGGTATTTTATCCAGCGATGCAGGCAGCACACATACTATACCCACAATTTATAGAGGGGTCCCATCAAACGTTAGTGCCGATAGGGATAGACCAGGATCCATTTATGAGGCTGACAAGAGATATAGCAGAGAGGTTTGGCTTTCAAAAGCCGGCTGCAATTCACAAAAAATTGGCACCAGGGCTTGAAGGGCCGAAAATGAGTTCCAGTGGAAATAATGCTATATGGCTGAGTGATGATGAAGATGCAGTTGCCAGTAAGGTACATAAATATGCATTTTCGGGTGGACAGCCAAGCATCAAAGAACACAGGGAAAAAGGAGGCGACCCGGATGTAGACGTATCTTTTCTTTATTTAAAGTATTTCTTTGAGGAAGACGACAGGAAACTTGCACAAATAGCACAGGATTACAGAGACGGAAGCATGTTAACAGGAGAACTTAAAGAATATTTCATAGAAAAAGTTAATAATTATCTCAAAGAGCATAGAAGAAAGAGAGAAATGGTGGAAAAGAATATTGATGAATATATGCTGAGGTGAGGAGTTGTGCATAAATAACTTAAACACAGTAACTCTGATCGGTTTTAAGTTATTGGTTATCTCTGCACAACACGTGTAATTGTTGATAGTTACTGTTAAAACATCACCGTTTGAGTTATTAGTTATCTCTGCACAACGAAGTTGTGCAGGTGTCAATCTCCCTGCAATTTTGTGGTTTTTTTACATCAGCTTAAAACGCCTATTATATTTGTATCACTTTACCTGCACCCCCTTTGACACACTTATCAGGATACAGTGACTCTATTTCTGATTTGAACTGGGTGCAGTGGGTTGGGCAGATTAATGCTAAATCTCTAAGCAGATTAAACTCTTTGAATGCGTGCAGCCCCCCGATAAGTGCATAAACCCTTCCAAAATGTGATGCTTTTTCTAGGATTTCCCTGACACCGGGATGTGAACAACCTGCAATCACAACCACCCCCTGTTCTGTTTTAACCACGAGGGATTGTTCTATGCCTCCAAGTTCACCAGTTGAAAAAATGTTCTCATGTATTTTAAGTGGCTCTTTTACTTTAACCACTTCTCCTGCACTCTGTGGTTTAGAAAATGAGGCAGGAATATAAACTTTGACTGGATTTACTGCAAGAAAATCTGAAAGCCCGCCAGTATGATCCCAATGGGAATGAGAAATAAAAATTTCTTCAATTATAGATGGATCTATGTTGAGTTTTTTCATATTATCAAGAAGTATAGAGCCTTCTGCACCCGTATCAAAAAGTATTTTTTTTCCGTACACCTCTACGAGGCATGAAAAACCCCAGTCAGACTTGAGACCCTCGGTGTAAACATTGTTATCATAAATAATAGTAATTTTCATCAATATCTCCATTCAATTAGCAGTGTTTACTTTCTTCTGTTTTTAATGATATTTACGTTTTTGTATGTGTTTTGAGCTGGTGTGGAAAAAATCACAGGAGGTCACGAGATTGGTACAAGCGTGGATAGAGTGTGAGGTGAGTTAGGTTTTGGTTGAAGCGTGGTCAGGTTGTAGCAGGGTATGTATTAAATCAAGAGAACGTTTTATATATGTTTTGCACTTAACAGTATCTCCGAAAGAAGATAGTAGCCATGTACGGTGATAAATCTGGCTGTTTCACAAATGAACCTTTTTTTATGTAGTAAAAATTTCTAATAACCACATTTTCCACAACACCTGAACTTACAGCAACACCAGATGACATGACAGCCTTGATACAGGCAAGTTGATATATGTGAGTACTGTAAGATAGAATATAGATCAAACAGTGAGGACCAGAACAAGATGGTAAATAGAGATGTAATCGAAAATACAGGAAGCTTTTTCTGGATATTCTTAATGTTAACTATGCTTGTGCTGCTTCCTAAAAAGAAACGTCTTGACGTTTGTAAGGCTAAAGCTGTTACAGAATATGGAACGGAAAAAAACGTTGATGATAAAAAATGAAGATTACAGCGGTTAAATACTCGGATATGATGCAGCATATCTACGAATTAAAATCACTCGAAGAGATTCCTGCACTGCAAGAAGAAAATTTTGTGCTCTGGATAGACATTACTGAACCGACAATCAAAGAGCTTTCTCCACTCAAAAACCTCTTTGAATTCCATCCTTTAGCAATCGAAGACAGTGTACAGATGGATGAAAGACCCAAGGTGGATGATTATGATGAGTATCTATTCGTCATTGCGAAGACAATAAATGTTGTGGAAGGAGATATTTCAACCAGGCAGTTAAGCATTTTTGTCAGCAAGTATGTTCTGATAACAATCCATGAAAAGCAATTAAACATTATAGATGAGTTAAAAGAGAAAATTCTAAGAAAAAAGCCATTTATACTGAAGGGAAAAGAAGATTTTTTGCTTTACAGGATATTGGACGGTGTTGTTGATAATTACATCACAGTTATAGAAGATTTTGAGGATAAAATAGATGAGATTGATGAAGAGATCCTCGAAAACCCGACTGGGCGAAGTATGAAGAAGATCAGGCAACTTATAAGGCAGGTTAGACATATTCACAGCATCGTCAGAGGGCAGCGGGATGCCGTGAGCAAGTTAAATAGAATCGATACACTGCTAATTAAACCGGAAACCAGGATTTACTTCAGGGATGTTTACGACCACACCGTTTCTCTGCTGGATTCAATAGAGAATATACGAGCAAATGCTGGTGAGGCACTTGAGGTTTATCACTCGTCCTTAGCTAATAAAATGAATGAAATAATGAAAGTGCTGACAATCATCGCAACAATATTTATACCTCTCACCTTCGTTACTGGAATATACGGCATGAATTTCCAGGGCGGTGGAACAGATAATCCATTGAACATGCCAGAACTCTATTTACCTTATGGGTATGTCTTTATTTTAATGGTAATGGCAACTATGTCAATAAGTATGGTGATATACTTCAACAGAAAAGGGTGGTTGTGAGCAAGAAGTATAAAAATACTAAAATTGAACTGCTATTGCACCTGAGATAAGCCATACTATCTTCGTGATTGCCATGCTTCTGGTCATGCCGAGCACGCGATGAATGTGCTTGGATACGATGAAGAGACCTGGTTACGAGGAAAGTAAAGATGATATATATTAAAGCTAATTTGACAGCCCCCGTTTATACCAAAAGTGTCATCCGCAATGTATTTCTGACAGCAGGAGATAACCCAAGCACAAGTATTACCAGTTTGATGAGATTTTTGAGTGTGTGGTACTTTTCTTCTTTGAATTCTGTGTCAAGAAGGTATATTACTGGTATAAATATTCCAAGTTTGAGTGGATACATCACCGCTGCTGTGCCTATCTGGTTTATTAACCATGTTGGAACTACATGTTTTTCGTAATACCCTAACATGTCAATTCCAACAAAAGTTGAAGACGCATCAAGCAGGTGGGCTGCAAGAATACTGATGTTGAGTTTATCTGTCAAGTAGTGAAAATTGATTTTTTTTGCTATCTGGTAAACAATAGTTGTTGCAGCTATTCCAAGTATTATAATCAGCGGCGGAATATCCAGTCTCTCTGGTGTTTTTATTGTTACAAGGATGGTTAAGTTTACTGCAAACCAAATGACGCCAAGTATTGCAAATATCACATAATAATCGTTGCGTGTTTTTGAAGCTATTTTTATCGATAGTACCAGCAGCAGTACTGTTACCGCGAATACTACAAAATAAATAGGTGGTGTTACCAGCATGTATTTCCATGGTGCCTGGACAAGACCTGTATCTTTTATCACTCGAAGTGCTGAGCCTGCTAATATGTAGGGTACGATTGCAAGTATAAATTTTCTGTCAACATCTACGTTCAGGCAGGACAATAGTTTTAAGACTGCAAAGATACTTATACCAAGTATTATAGCATAGGTTATGGTATCAACGATATTATATGGGGTATCGTTGATGATGCCTGATAGATAGTATGTATAGATGAATTGTTTAATTGAGTCAAGCATGGTTTTATGAGGTACTGATATTGGATATTAATTATAAACATAAATGGATGCAGCTGCCAAGAAGTGTAATCCTCGGGCATGGTGTAATTAACGATCTTGCTAAGGTTTGTATTGAACTTAAGCTTGATGGTACTGCAGTTATTGTTAGTGGCGAGAACACGAGAGAAATTTTTGGGAGCAAGGCAAAGAGTGTACTCGAAGATTCATCCTACAATGTTCACACGGTTGCAGTTGATAAAGCAAGCGATGAACAGATAAAAAAAGTTGAAAACTTTTGCATGGAAGTTAAAACAAATTTTATACTTGGTATCGGTGGCGGTAAATCCATCGATGTTGCAAAGGTTGTATCCAAGACGTTGTCAATTCCATTTATCAGTGTACCCACCGCTGCTTCGCATGATGGCATTGTATCTTCTACTGCATCTGTTAGCAGGAATGGGCAAATGGTATCAGTGGAGGCTAAATCCCCTCTTGCCGTTGTTGCTGATACAAAGATAATTGCAGGAGCGCCGCATCGGCTTCTTGCTTCCGGATGTGCTGATATTATTTCAAATTATACTGCAGTTCGGGATTGGGAGCTTGCACATCGCTTGTGTGGAGAGGCGTTCAGTGAGTATGCATCCACGCTGTCTTCGATGACGGCTCAGATTATAATGAACTCCAGCGATTCAATCAAACCCGGGCTCGAAGAGTCGGCATGGATGGTTATAAAGGCACTGGTGTCAAGCGGTGTTGCTATGAGTATTGCTGGTTCAAGTCGCCCCGCGAGTGGTTCTGAGCACAAGTTTGCTCATGCCCTTTCAAGGATTGCACCTGATTCAGGACTTCATGGTGAGCAGTGTGGTCTTGGAACTATTATGATGATGTATTTGCACGGTGGTGACTGGCAAAGCATAAAGAATGCGTTATCCCAGATTGGTGCACCCACGACTGCTTCTGAACTTGGGATTAGAAAAGAACACATCATCCAGGCACTCCTGTATGCACATAATATTCGTCCTGAGCGTTATACCATTTTGAGTAGGGGTTTGAATGAAAAAGCTGCTATAAATCTTGCAGAAGCCACCGGTGTAATAGGTTAAGCAGACGCAATCGGAAAATCCAAGTGTTATCACTGTATCTGCAAGTTTTACCGCAGAGTACGCTGAGAACGAGAGAGGCATCAGAAAACCAGAGCGAGGATTGGAACGGTCTTAAAACTCTGCGCCCTTTGCAATCTCTGCGGTGATAAAACACTCGGATTTTTATACAGTGTCATCCAGATGATTCGCAAGTGCCATCATAATTTATATATGATACAAGATACTGCTATCATATTATGAACTGGACAGTTCCTTCTTCCAATTATTCTCCAAAAAGACCTTTATTTTTATGCGTACTTTCAACAACAGATATAGCCAAGGTGCCGGGCATCTCAGGTGCGGGGAGAACTCCGGAGTATACACCTGCCGGCGATGCTGAAATTGTTACGTTTGGTGCGACCCACTCCATTGATGAGCCACCCATGACAAATAAAACCCCAACGCCAGCAGTAATCACCCGTGCATCTATGGAGCTTACAGGTGTCCCATGTCTTTTCGTGGATGCAGGACTTCGGGTACGCCCTGAAATACCGTTGTTAAATGTTGGCGCTTCACCATCGGCAGATATCAGAACAGGGAGAGCAGTTGATAGTCCTGCTACAATAGTCGAACAATCCTTTCTGCTTGGAATACAGCTCAGCAAAACATTCGATTTTGTTGTTATTGGTGAGAGTGTCCCTGGTGGCACCACGACTGCTCTTGGTGTCCTTCGGGCAATTGGATATGATGCAATGGTCAGCAGCAGTTTTTCAAAGAACCCGGTCGAGATAAAAAATCAAGTTGTAGACGAGGCGATGAATAAAAGTAGCATCTTCTTTGGAGATTTGAAAGACGATCCACTAAAAGCAGTAGAACTCTTCGGGGATTCGATGATGCCAACCGTCGTAGGACTTGTCAAGGGATTGTCTGGTGTGGATACAATACTCGCGGGAGGCACACAAATGATGGCAGTACTTGCAATAATCAAGCACCTTGACATCGAGGGGGACATAGCTATAGCCACCACCAAATTCATTGCAGAAGATAAAACCGCTAACTTTTTAGACACCGTCTCCACGCTAGGTTACAGGGCTTATATTAGCGATCCTGGTTTTAGTAAAGCAAGGTTTAAAGGATTACGAATGTATGAAGCTGGCGATGTGAAAGATGGTGTTGGAGCCGGAGGTGCGATGTTCTTAGCAAATCTTCTTGGAATTGAACAAAGCGAGTTTAGAGATAAAGTGGATGAAATATGTGCAGCTATAATGAAGTAGATGCTCAAAGTTCATTCACGTGGAGCTTGCTGCGCAGTAGGGTAGTATTTATACTTTCCTACGCATAGTGGCTCTGCCAACATAGCAAAACTTTTATAGTAAATCCACCACTAACAAAGAGAGGTATCGTATTATGATTCAAAAAGGTGATTTTATCAAACTAACCTATACAGGACAAATTAAAGATGAAAATGGAGAAATCTTTGACACAACAGACGAGCAAATAGCCAGAGACAACGACATATATGACGACGCCTATTCCTATAATGAAGAAATAATCATCGTTGGTGCAGGGTATGCATTAGAAGGACTTGAAGAAGATGTAATTGGAAAAGAAGTGGGTTATAATGGAGCGGTTTCCATACCACCAGAAAAGGGGTTCGGTGAATATGACCCGGAGCTTATAAAAAGCTACAACATCAACCAATTCAAAGAAAAAATAGAAGTTGGGGCAATGGTACAGATAGACGGAAAATACGGCACTGTTCACCGGGTTATAGGGCGGCGGGTGCAGGTAGATTTTAATAACCTATTATCAAACGAAACGCTGTATTACACGTACAAAATAGAAGAAAAAATCGAGGATGAACTTGAAAAAATAAAAAGATTAATGCATCTTTACACCAAAGAAACTCCTGGAGTTGACATAAACAACAGCACAGCTACCATGGATGTACCAATTAAAATATCTCAAATGCCACAATGGGCTGTCTCAAAACGAAAGCTTGCTGAGGAGATTATCAAATACACTAATATTACAGAGGTAATATATACAGAAACCTACACCGAAAACAACATCAAAACAGCTACTTAAGAAACTGCAAAGCTTGCGCTTTGCAGAGATAACCTATAACCTTTAATTCTCGATTGCGAGAAGCACTGTACAACTTCGTTGTACAGAAAACAATTCTTGATTACGAAGTAATCAAGGTAAGAGAACATGGTTGCGTTTATACTTTCCTATACGTTAAAAAAGCTGCCGAGGTAGCCAAGCGGCCTACGGCGCCGGTCTTGAAAACCGGTGGGACTTCGTCCCGCAGGAGTTCAAATCTCCTCCTCGGCGTTCTGATTTTTAGCTTGGAAGTGTTAAATGGCTCGGCCATATACTTCGTAGTTTCAATCCCTGTTTGGGTTTTCTGATGCTTGCGACATTAAGATAACTCTTGATTAGGCAGTAATCAAGGCTTAAAACAAACACTATCACAGTTGTTTTATAGGAGTGATACATAGTTATCATAGGGTTAATTTTATGATTGATTTGAACAGAATTGCTGAATTGATTGGGGGTTATGATCTGAGTGACGTAACCATTGCCACGGTTTGCTCTCACAGCAGCCTTCAAATTTTTGATGGTGCACGACGCGAGGGGTTTAAAACATTGGGATTATGTATAGGGAATGCACCACGTTTTTATGATGCTTTTCCAAGGGCAAAGCCTGATGAGTTTTTATGTGTTGATTCTTATACTGATTTTTTAAATCATGCTGACGAATTAACTGAAAAGAACGTTATTTTAATACCTCATGGTTCGCTTGTTGAGTATCTTGGACACAAGAACTTTGAAAAGCTTGATGTTCCGACTTTTGGCAATCGCAGAGTACTTGAATGGGAAATTGATAGAGAAAAGCAGCGGACATGGCTTGGGCGTGCAGGAATTACTATGCCGCGAAAAATTTCAGATCCTTTAGATATTAAAGGGCCGGTGATGGTAAAATATCACGGTGCAAAGGGCGGCAGGGGTTTTTTTGTTGCAAAAACTCACCAGGAGTTTGAAGATGGGATAGACAACACACAACCATACACGATCCAGGAGTTTATTCTGGGAACCAGGTATTACCTGCATTATTTTTACTCGCCCATTGTGAAAAAAGGCTACCAGTTGAGCAACGGAACTCTTGAGATGCTGAGCATGGATCGGCGTGTCGAATCCAATGCTGATGAGATTTTTAGGTTAGGCTCTCCAAAGGAACTGGAATCATCAGGCATCAATCCTACTTTTGTTGTGACTGGAAACATGCCCCTTGTAGCACGTGAATCCCTGATGCCGAAGATTTTTGAGATGGGTGAGGCTGTCGTTGAAGAATCAATCAAACTCTTTGGCGGCATGATTGGCCCCTTCTGTCTTGAAACAGTGCTTACCGATAAGCTTGAATTTAGGGTGTTTGAACTTTCGGCAAGAATCGTTGCTGGCACAAATTTTTTTATTTCAGGCTCGCCTTATGCTGATTTACTTTATGATAACATGTCAACAGGAAGACGCATCGCACGAGAGATTAAACTTGCTATCGAACAAAGACGCCTGCAAGAAGTAATATCCTGAAGTTTATTCAACTGATCTTTTCTATCAGAAGCTCCAGTATGGCGTCTGTCCCTTCTTTTGTAAGCGTGGACATGGAAAGTGGATAATTCTTCTGTACCATATCTTTTTTGTTGTACACGGTTACTATTGGTGCGCTAAATGTGTTTACCAGTTCCTCTTGGAGCTTTTGTTGTTCTTCCAGCACATATCCACAGGTTTCACTCGGGTCAAATATGAATAGGATGATATTACATTGATGAGCAAGTGCAAGGATTGCCTGACGCTCTATCGTGTTTCGTTCTTTTAATGGGCGATCAAATAACCCAGGTGTATCAACGATCTGGTAGCGTGTGCCATCCCTTGCGAAATGTCCTACCAGAAGTCCCTTGGTAGTGAAAGGGTAGGTGGCTATTTCAGGATTAGCACTTGATACAATCTTCACAAAACTTGATTTTCCAACATTAGGATACCCTGCCACTACAATGGTTGGCTCGTCTCGTATATCCGGAAGTTTCCGAAGCTTATTTCGTGTTTCATCTAAAAATTCAAGATCTTTTGATATTCTATTCACCACAGAACTCATTCGTCCGATTGCAGACTGGCGTGTGAGTTTTGGGTCTTCTTTGTGATATATTTTGCTGATATTAGATCTTGAAATCTCTTTTATTTTTTTGCTTGCCCACTGGATACTCGAAAGACTCACTCTAATTTTATCCACTCCAACAATAACATCGGCAAGCTCATTGTAGAATGGAGAAATCTCGTTGAAGCTTGGAAAATCACGCACAACGTTAGCAAGATTATCTGAGAGGATATTACCTGCTGTCATAATCATCGACGCCTCTGCTTCACGCTTGGTGTTGTAACTAATCTTGCCATTTTTAGCACGGCTTCCGCGGCGAAATGCTTTATCAAGAAGCTCATTGGAGCGAGGGACTGTACGAATTTTTTCAAATATCATGATTTTAGAAAGTGTCTATTTTTTTTTATTTTTTTGCAAGCTCAACATAGTACTTGATATTGCAGCTGTACTCTACCTGTGTGGTGATGGCAAAGGCTTCCTCGAGTGTTTCACCAGCAGCAAAGCTTCCGTGACCGTGTATAATAATTCCCTTGTAATCCTTAAGTGCTGTTCCGGCATTTACTGCAAGTTCAAAACTTCCTATGCCACCACGTACAACAGGTATTTCATGCAGAACCAATTGTCCTGCGACATCAACAGGGATTATGCGGTCTCTTGATTCAACAAGTGATTGTATGACTGCAAATGGTGCATGAGCATGGATGATAGCAAGTGCCGGAGTCATCTGGTATATTTTTCTATGAACGATCGTTTCAGAGGATGCGGTGCTGTTGATGTCTGTTGAGCTATCAAGCTCGACTTCTACCACCTCGTTTTCAGTTATCTTATCAAGTGGCACGTTGTGCCTGGTTATTATTATTTTGCTGCCCTCTCTAATGCTGATATTCCCAAAGTAAGATCCTACCAGTCCTGTATCAACAAGTTTTTTTCCGAAACGTGATATTTCCTGCCACATAAACAAGCATCATTACACGAAAAGCCTATTAAACCTATGGGTAGGTATTATGGGTAGGTATGGGCGATGTGTCGCCACAGGGATATCGGTGAATTTTGCCCAACAGCTAACGAAAGGAGAAGTGTTAAGAAGGATAAGTGATGAGTTAAGGTTCTATTAAATATCGCTTGTGTGGATGTATGAGTGAAGAATTCGGAAAAATCATTGAAAAGGGTTTTGAAACCTGGAAGAACAATCTAAACATTGCACTGCCTTTCATTCTGGACTCTCTTTTTTCTATGCTGTTTGTAGGCATGGTTGGCGTTGCAGTTGCATTTGTTATTGGATTTGATACAACCGCTCAATTTTTTGACAGAGTGCAGATAATCAGTAGATCTATGTCAGAGGGTCAAGAGATGCCGGCAGTGGGGGCTGCTTCTCTCTTGCTGCTGATCAAACCATATATCGCTCATCTGATTCTATCTTTTTTAATTATCATTATCGGCTTATTCATTATCAGAACGTTTTTTAAAGCTGGTGCAATCGAGATGGCAAAGGCAGCAACAGAAAAAGGCAGCACAGGTTTTGCAGATATGATGAACTATGCTAAAAAACACGTTATCAGCCTTTTGTTAACAGACATCTTAATCGGCTTGTTTCTGCTTGTTGGAATCGTATTCCTATTACCTGCAGCACTTTTATCCCCTGCACTGTTTAGTGGTCAAGGTGGTGCCGGTATAGGAACTCTTATTCTCGGGATATTTCTCTGGATAACATATATGGTTATAGTAATCACTGTTCTTTTTATTGCACCATACATATTAGTAATCGAATCCCTTCACCCGATCGATGCTATTAAAACAGGATTTGGGTTTTTTGTATCACACAAACTTGATGTGATACTGCTCTTAATTTTTACCGTTGCAATAGCCATTGTCTCGAATCTGGTTATTGGGTCTGTGCCAAAAGTTGGAGGATTTATCAGCACGTTCGTTTCTATAATCATCGTTCAGCCATTAACCACTTTGTGGTGGGTGCGATTATACATGGCTAAAACAAACAAACCGCTGTATGTGAATGAACTGCTGTCACACCCGGATGATCTGTCGAATGAATGGTAACTAATATCAAAAACTGCACAACTTCGTTGTGCAGAACCACACACTTCGTGTGTGAAAATAACTCTCGATTATGCAGCAATCGAATACAGTAAGTCATGTATCGAATTTCAATAGCAAGAGAGTGTTGTTGCGTTTATAATTTCCTATACGTTTAAAAAAATTAGAATTCGCTATTTTTCAGCCTGTATTGCTGTATCATTCTGCCCCTGCTGCACCAGAGGCATATCCCCTCTGCTGTAAGGCAGTTACTACATACAAGTCTGCCACAAAGTGGGCATGTGTGCAGCGGTGCGACTGTTCCGCAGATGGCACAAATTCCATACTGACCTGCCATCATAGTTATTTATCTATTGATTCCCGGTTCCATTTAATCATCATTTTAGCACTACATTTGATGAATGGCAGGATGGGCAGACAACAGTCTTCCCAGCGCCATTAAAAGTATTTCCGCAATCAAGACATTTATATTTTTTAATACCAAGCTGAACATCAAGCACATCGTCTGAGTAATCAGTACTATCAACACCAGTTCTCATACTAACATTCTTTAGATACATAGCATATAAGTATTGCTATGAAGACCGTATCTCCGAATCCACAGGAATTAACAAAAATATCGAGAGTGCTAAAGCTTGAGATACTATCTTTTTTGGGAAGAAAACCCGGGTCCCAGTAGACAACTACCACTGAACCCATGATGTTTCAATGCTTTAAAGCTCAAGCTCCATATAAATTTCCTTTGGGGATACTGAGAGGGCAGCATACCTGCAAACCAGGTCATACCCAAAAAAGAGATAGACTTTTAAGTCAAAAAGCTAATTTAACGGCTTCTTAAAACTGAAACAGTTAACCTTTTATAGAGATAGAAACTAACAATTAATGTTAATTAAATTGAAAGGAGATAAAATCCTTGTGGAAAGCTTAGGCTTGCAGCAATGAGATTCCTCATAATTCATTATGGGGTAGTGCGGTTGGGGCTCACAGTAGGGCTTGTGGTCTAGTTGGTCATGACATCGCCTTTACACGGCGGAGATCCGGAGTTCAAATCTCCGCGAGCCCATCTTAAATCATTCACATACAACAGGAGTTACTTTAAGAAAGTATTTGTGTGAAGGCTGCCATTGCTTGTATTGATGTTTGTTGTGAAGTTTGGTGGAAGTCTGATCGATTGTGCAAGGGATGTGGTCAGCGATCTTGCAGATTACGCAGACAGGAGCAAACAGTGTATTCTTCTTGTACCAGGAGGCGGCATTTTTGCTGATATGGTAAGAAACGTGGATGCCCGTATGCACCTCTCGTCTGATGCATCTCACTGGATGGCTCTTCTTGCAATGGAACAATATGGTTTGCTATTGTGTGACAGGACAGGTACCAGTTTGGTGAGGGGAAAACCGGATGGTAATGGAGTGTTTGTGCTTTTACCGTACCACCTATTTTGTATGGAAGATTGTATGGAACAACACAGCTGGGATGTAACTGGTGATACTATTGCTGCATGGATTGCCAACGAATATAAATCTAATTTTATTAAAGCTACTGATGTGCAGGGTATATATATTAAGGAAGATCTCGTTGAGGAAATATGTGCTTCAAAGCTCCCCGGTCTTGACACCTGTGTTGACCGTGCCCTCCCAGGCTTTCTTTTAACAAACGGTCTTACCTGCCGCGTGGTCTGTGGATTACGTGCTGAACCAATTATTACAGCTATTGAACAGGATCGCGGCGGAACATTAATCAAAAACTGCTAAGGATAAATAGGTGACTGGATGACACTAATAGCGGGCGTGGATGAGGCAGGCAAGGGGCCGGTTGTTGGACCTATGTGTGTTGGCGGCGTACTGACAACAGATGTGGGGAGGTTAAAAAAGCTTGGCGTGGATGATTCGAAAAAGCTCACCCCAAAGAAGCGTGAAAAATTATCAGAACAGATTAAAAATATAGCAGATAAGACATTTGTGCTTGAGGTGAGTGCAGCACAGATCGATGAATTTCGTAAGGCAATGACCATGAATGTGGTGATGGTAATCTGCTTTGCAAGGGTGCTTAAAGAACTAAAACCAGAGTTTGCATACCTTGATGCTGCCGATGTCAAACCAGAGCGGTTTGGTAGATTGGTTGGTGAGAAATATGGACACAAGATAGAGATAATCTCAGAGCATCACGCAGATCAGAAATATCCTGTTGTGTCTGCTGCATCCATCATTGCAAAGGTAAAGCGAGACGCTCTGGTAAAAGAATTGAGCATGAAAATGGGCTTGTTGATTGGCAGCGGTTACCCGTCAGATCCTAAAACAAAAAGATTTCTTGAAGATTGGATACACTCTCACAAGGAGTTCCCTCCCTTTGTGCGCAAGAGCTGGAAAACAGTGTCTAAATATGGTAAGTCAAAATGAGTCATGAGAGTTTGTGTAAGCTCCTATGAATCCCAATACACGAAAAATTAAGAATGAAAAAGTTTTCAGGGTAATCTTGTAGTTCATATCGTTATATCTATAGCGTCATTTTGGGGTTGGATTTTGTAAGTCCAAATCAGTGCATATAAGTGATTGTGTCGCAAAATAACCATTTCCCAACCATTATAGAGTCCACTTTGTCTGTCGCATTGTAGTGTAACGTTCTATCATTCAGTGCCACTACCACTTTGCCGTAGAAACCCTCACCTAACGCATAAAAGTAGAATGAGACACTGTAGGGTGATTTTAGTAACTTACAAATCAAACCTCATCTTCAAAAGGCTCAAATCCTTCTTCAGTAAGTATATCTACCCGGTGTTTGGCATTCTCTAATAGTTCTCTGCATCGTCGGGAGAATCTGATGCCGCACTCAAACAAACTGAGACTGTCTTCGAGTGGAAGGTTTCCATCTTCAAGCTGTTTGACTATCTCTTCCAATTTTGTTAGTGATTCTTCAAAGCTTAAGTTCCAAACATCAATCTCGTTTTCTTTGCTCTCTCTTATATCTTCATTCATTTATCATACAACCTCTCTCTTATTCTTTGCATTGACTGTACTTTCAATCATACCATCTTTTACCATGATTTCAATATTATCCCCCTTTTTAATCTGTGTTATGCTGCTCACAATGGTTTTGCCTTTCAGTGTTATGCTGTATCCGCGCTTAATGGTGTGTAGCGGACTTACTGCATTGAGATATGTATACACTGAATCAAAGTGACTGTTTGTTATATCAATTTTATGATGCATCAACCGCTGCAGGTGCTTGTTCATTTCTTTCATTCTCTGCTGTTTGATGTTTACACGTTCATCTAATCGTTTAATGGACACAATGGATTCGTATTGAGCAATCCTCTGAGAGATACCGCTTATTTTTTCTTTTATCGTGTGGTCAAGAATCACATCATATTGACTCAATTGTTGTCGTATATCGCTTACGTCTGGTACGGTTAGTTCTGCAGCAGCAGACGGGGTGGGTGCTCTAAGGTCTGCTGTAAAGTCTGCAATGGTGTAATCAGTTTCATGCCCAATGGCTGATACTATGGGAATCTCTGAATGGTATATTGCTCTTGCTACTTCTTCCTCGTTAAATGGCCAAAGATCCTCGATTGAGCCGCCACCGCGTGCAAGAATAATCACGTCCACATTCATTTGGTTGAGCAGTTGAATAGACTTTACAATGCTCTCTCTTGCTTCTGCTCCCTGTACCAGCGTTGGTGCAAGAATGATATGCACTGGATAACGGCGCCTGGTAATATTTATAATGTCATGGATAACAGCGCCTGTAGGAGAGGATGCCACTGCAATCGTTAATGGGTATTTTGGCAGTGGTTTTTTGTGTACTTCGCTAAAGAGCCCTTCCGCTTCAAGTTTGATTTTGAGCTGTTCAAACGCTTTATAAAGCTCTCCAATGCCATCCGGTCGAATTGTCATAACCTGGATCTGGTACTGGCTCCGTTGTTCATAGATTTCGACGCTTCCAAAAACTATTACTTTCATACCAGGTGACGGTTTGAATTTAAGCCGTTTTGCATACCATTTGAACATCACGCATTGAATCTGGCTTTTCGCATCTTTCAGGGTAAAATAGCTGTGGCCTGATCGATGGTTTGTCAGGTTTGAGATCTCGCCCCTTACCCACACATCCTGCATATCACTGTCCTCTTTGAACTTTTGTTTGATGCTAAAAGTGAGATCTGAAACCGCAAGTATCCATTGATCTTTGAAGAAAGGCAACAAGCTCGACATAGTTTATTATTCTCAACTTAAATTAATTTTAACTGCAATATCACGTTTGCATAATGCATCTGCATTTATACCTGGTAAAACAGCAACATCGTCCTTTGTTAGAGTATAATCATGCATATCAATCCCTCGAAACTGCGGAATATCCTGCAAAACTCTGACAACAATGTATTCATCGGTTATATTCCTTTTACTATTGTCAGACGTTTCAGTTTTAATGTTTTGTTCCTGCGCGGCGTCTTCGGTTACTGGCTCTATATTAGGTTTCTTCTGTTCTGTAATATTAAATATCAGTTGCTGGTGCGAGGTTATTGTTTTTCTCAGTTCGTTGTATGTTTTTCGTTCTTCAACAGTTAATGTTGTTGTGTCAAATGTGGCATCATCTTCACCTTTAAGTGCTGATTTTTTCAGTAGTTTCCACATTCTAAGCTCAAAGAGTTTCTCTATTTGATCTCTGGTGTTTTTTAATCCACGCTGAATAATATTATATTTTGAACTATCAGGTTCATAGTTTTTCAGTTCTTCATACAGGCTCTGTAGAAATGCGCGAGACTGCTGGTAGAAATCATCATCCAGCGCAGATAGTTTTGAACTTTCTTTTTCCATCCGAACAGCATCATCAATCGTTCTTCTATTCACCATACTCGCAGGCTCCTCGACACATTGCATATATTGCAGCACACTCCGGAAGAACAGATGTTCCGGGTTCTACTGTGTACGTATTATTGTACATCTGGATTTCAAAGGGTTTTATGCCAATAACACTGGTCATGTCGTTTCCAAACGTAACCGCATCAATTAATGGATTGAATGATTCAAGAGCATCTATCGCAACAGGGGTTACTGTAAACCCACTGCCGCCATGAAGACTTAAAGGAAGACGAATTAATCGTTTAATATCGGTTGTTACAGGCTCGTCAGTCTCACCACTCAGCGAAGCAATACCCTCAAGGTTTATGAGGCTCTCAGCAACCTGTTTCACATTAAGCGCTATGTGCTGTTTAAAGCCAAAGCCGCCATGACGAAAATATGTTTCAAGTTCATCACGCGTATTAAATTCATACAGTGTATCCATCACTCTGCTACTCCTCTTTTTACCGATCTCAGTAAACCTCTGCAAGCTATGGAGTGCTTCATTTTTATCCACTGAAAACCTGAGCTTGTAAAAATAATCAATCACCTTTTCTGCGATACGCATGCTCCATGTCGAATCATTTTTAAAAATCTTTTTATAATCAAACCCGGTGCATGTAAGGTAATCTACAATCTCACGTCTTGCACCACTTTCAAGTTTGAGCACAGATTTGTCTCGTACATGAATATGGTAACCTCTGCCCCCGGAAAATACCACTTCGATATGCTCACTCCCGAATCCAAAGTCTTCTGTCAGGAAATCTAAAAGTTTTATGGTTTCTGTTTTGACATTTTCAAGCATTTCTGCATAATCTGCGCCCTGTTTTCTGAGATGGTCTGCATCAAGATCAAAGATTAAATCAGCACCCTGCCATCCCTTTTCCTTCATGTTTCGTGCAGCAGGATACGTATAATAGGCAGTGGAATAATATGCATGAGAAGGAACCATTCCGCTTAGATAATCACTCAGTTCTCCTCTTGAGCCGAAAGCTTTGTGGCGACGCATACGCACTTCAGGGAGTTCGTCAAACATGATAAAACCCCACTCACGTACATCAAAGCCTGGTGGCAGGTATATCTTGTGAGTCTTATAATAATGTTGGAATCTGCTTCTTACAAATTGTTTGGTTCGAAAGTTCATCTTAGCAGCAATACATTAATGTACCAGTACAAAGTTGTAGCGATTGAAACATGCACATTTTAGCATAAATAAATTCAATCTTCCGCACAGCACCACTAAAACACAGTGCCGAGGTGGCAGAGCGGACTAATCCAATAAAAATAGGAGTCTAAACGCGGCAGGCTCGAGACTTGCTGTCCCTTGCGGGATGCTTGGGTTCAAATCCCAACCTCGGCGCCAATGATTGGTGATTTATTGTTATGCGACAACACAAAAGGTTTTTAAATGAAAGATGCAATAAAAAAATTTAGAAAAAGTGATAATTATTGGGTCAGGTTTGCCAACGATCTAATTTTTGTGGTGTTTATTCTTATAGTGTTTACATCTGCATCCAAGGTCGTATTTGGAACATATCATCCGATGGTAGCAGTGGAATCCGGAAGCATGGAACATAATATGGAAGTTGGAGATATTATTTTTATAAAAACTCTGAATCGTGGGGAAATTATCACATACATGGATGGAAAGGAGCAGGGTTACAATTCTTTTAACAACTACGGAAATGTCATTTTATATAAAAAAAACGGGCGTGCTGATATAACGCCTATCATTCACCGGGCCATGTACTTTGTTAAAAAGGGTGAACCCATGTGGGAGAATGGGCCTCCTGCACCCCATGATGGCTATATTACAAAAGGGGATAACAAGATAACCAATCGATACTATGATCAGGAGGGAAACATCTGTTATCATACACCTGTAAAAAAGGAGTGGGTTGTAGGAATTGCAGTCTGTCGCATTCCTTATATTGGATATCTACCCCTCTTTGCTCATTCAGTGCTACCTTTACCAAATTTATGAAGAACTGCACAACTTCGCTTTCGCAGAACCACGCAATCCATGCGTGGAAATAACTCTCGATTACAAGAAGCACTGCATAACTTCGCTTTCGCAGAATTATCGACAACCTCTGATTCTTGATTACGCAAGCACTACACAACTTCGTTGTGTAGAAAATAACAGGTAGCTTTTAGTTCTCGATTGTGAAGCAATCGAGTGCAGCAAGTCATGTATCGAATTTCAATAGCAAGAAAATGAAGTGTGTTTATACTTTCCTATACGTTTTTAAAAAATTAACTATTTAATAAAATTTCGTCTGTGCTACCACAGGTGCTTTAAAGTTGATTAATGGTTGCAGCCTGTAATCCTTGAAGAGTGTTTTCATGGTACTTTCAAGAGGGGTGCTCAAAGAAATTTCCTTGGTACGACCATATCTGCCTTTACTTATAACCATCGCGTTGATAATGCCAAGCATATCCAGTTCTGAAATCAGATCGGTAATACGACGATGAGTCAGGACATCCATTTGGATCTGTAAGCACATCTTGCAATATGTATGGTACACCTGACCAGTAATGAAACGATTCCCCCCACCCTCAACCAATTTCAATACTGAAAGTAGCACAAGCTTTGACTGGGTTGGAAGAGTACATACCACTTCAGCAACTCTATCAAGTTCTATTTTTTCATGGGCTGCCCTCACGTGCTCTTCCCGTACCATGGATGATTTTTCACGTTCTGCCAGTTCAGCAGATACTCGAAGTAGATCAAGAGCACGGCGTGCATCACCATTCTCTTGTGCGGCAAAAGCAGCACACAGTGGTATGACATTTTCTTCGAGAACTCCTGTCTTAAATGCCATAACAGCGCGCTGACTCAAGATGTCTTTTATCTGTTTGGCATCGTACGGGGGAAAAATTATTTCCTCTTCTCCAAGCGAGCTTCTAACTCTTGGATCTAAAAATTCAGTGAAATTTAAATCATTGGAGATTCCAATAATAGCCATGCGAGCTTTATGCAGATCCCCGTTTATCCGGGAAAGATTATATAATACGTCATCTCCCTTTTTAACGAGTTTATCAATCTCATCCAAAACGACAATAACGATTGCTTTTTCACTATCAAGAGCTTCTTTAAACTCAGCATACACTTGATCTGTTGGCCAACCAGTCATAGGGATGTCTTTGTCAAAGTGCCTTGCAAGATGCGCTAGCAGCCTGTACTGTGTGTCAACGATTTCACAGTTTATATAAATAACATAGCAAGGGACTCCATGAATTTCACCGCTTTTCTCAAGCTCCATTCCCACATACTTTGTCACAGCTGTTTTCCCGGTTCCAGTCTTGCCATAGATCAAAACATTTGACGGAGTATCTTTTCGAAGAGCGGCAACCAGAATAGCAGCAAGGCTTTCCACCTGTACATCACGGTGAGGCAGGTGTTCAGGAGTATATGTGTGACGCAACACTTCCCTGTTTTCAAAGATTTGAACATTGGAGAGAAATTTTTCGAATATACTATTTACTACAGCCATTTAAACGACCTCAAGAACATACCAAAAACACCAATCATCCTGTTGTTTGCAGAACTGAAATAGAAATAATGCTTATTAACGATGTTGCTTGGGACCCCTTGATTTCCATTAGAGATATTTGTATAAATAAAAAAATGGTACATGTTTAGCTCCCACAAGATTAAGTTGTGGGTTTTAGATTTGTCTGGCTCAAACTAACCACGAGATTACACAGATTTCCACAAGAAAACAGCGATATGAATCGGGTTTCAGGGAACGCCCAGTGAATAGTTTACCTAATTTGTGAACATGCTAAATAACCATAGCGTCGAGAGTGGCTTGGATTTTTTGCCATTAGTAGACCGCTTCCACAGGCACCTCTGTACCCAAAATAGATTAAAGGGCATAAACAAATAACACAACTCAAAGCGAAACTGGAAAAGCCACTCTTGAAAATAGAGGTAATTATGGATCATGAAAAATTTGAATTGTAGCCACTATTCGAATCGATTTTCCATCCCTGGGGCGTTGCTTTTATTGCCAATGATGAGAAAAGAATGGAATCAGAGATGAATCCAAAAGAGCCAGAGTTGATGGATAAACTTAGGTAAAGGTCTTTGCATATTGAACACAATGGATATCAGCGATCCTTATTGCCACTCTATAAAATTTGGCATGTAGATGTTTTGTCTCAATCGAGTTGGCAGCAGAATCCGGATACCCGAAAGTCATGTATTAGGTTTGTTTAATTTACAGTGATATATATGGTAGATGCTCATAAAAAATACGAATTTAAAAAACAACTCGAAGAACTAAGAGAGAAACACGGCAGAGGTACAGAACTGATTTCTCTTTACATACCATACGACAAACAGATTTCAGATGTAACATCACAGCTCAGAGATGAATATGGACAGGCAAGTAATATTAAATCACGCCTCACACGCGGAAACGTGCAAAGTGCTATTGATTCTCTACTCTCGAGACTTAAATATATACAAAGAGCACCAGAAAACGGCTTTGTCATATTTACAGGGGCTATAGATATCGGGGCAAACAAAACAGATATGCAAACAACAATCATTGAACCACCAGAACCACTTATTTCCTATAAATATCACTGCAATTCAGAGTTCTACCTGCAGACGCTTGAAGAAATGCTGGAAGATAAGAGGATCTATGGATTACTTGTACTTGACAGGCGAGAGGCAAATATAGGGCTTTTGCATGGTAAACGCATCGAAGCATCTGCAAGCCTCACATCAAATGTTCCTGGCAAACAACGAAAAGGCGGGCAGAGCGCACACCGTTTTCAACAACTGCGGCTGATAGCTATCAACGAGTTTTACACCCGCATTGGGGATAAGGCAAATAGTGTATTCCTAACAGTAGATCACCATGATCTTGAAGGTATTATCATAGGGGGACCATCTCCCACAAAAGAGGAGTTCGAACATGGAGAATATCTTCACCACGAACTGCAGCAAAAAATTCTTGGACTTGTCGACACATCGTACACAGACGAGTCCGGGCTCTATGAACTGCTTGAAAATGCACAGGACATCCTCGAGGGACTCGATATTATAAAAGAAAAACAATACATGCAAAACTTCATGAAAGAATTGGTAAAAGATAAAGGATCTGCGACATACGGGGAAGAACATGTACGAAAGAACCTTGAAATGGGGGCAGTCCAGACACTGCTTCTATCAGAGGATCTGAAAAAAATAAGAATTACCATGGTCTGTGATGTATGCAAACACGAGGAGAAAAAAACATACGCCAGAAAACCAGGGAAACAGGAAATAGAAACACCTCCATGCAGCAAATGCAAAAGCGCAACAAAAATAACACAGGCTGTTGATATGGTGGAAGAACTCTCTGTAATTTCCGACCAGATGGGTACAGAAGTAGTGTTTATATCAGCAGACTTTGAAGAGGGAGAGCAACTACTAAATGCCTTTGGTGGAATTGCTGCAATACTTCGATACCACACAGGCATATAAATATGGTAACAGAATCCTACGGCAAAATCACGATTAAACCGGAAATACGGCTACTTGGAATAGACGACTCAAAACTTGTAAAAAAGGATGTACTTATCATCGGAACTGTTTTTAGAGGCAGCCACTGGATGGATGGCGTGATGCGCACAACAATCACAAAAGATGGTATGGACGGCACGGAAAAACTGATTGATATGATTATAAATAGCCGTCATTATAAACAGGTCCGGGCTATAATTCTTGACGGCATCACGTATGCAGGATTCAACATCCTGAATATAAAAAAACTGTACACTGGAACAAATATACCGGTTATTGTGATAATGAGAAAAAAACCTGATTTTAAAAAAATAAAAAAAGCTTTATCTAATTTATCTTGCATAGAGGAACGCTGGAAGTTGCTCCAGAGTGCAGGTGAAGTTATTGAAGTATTCACCAGAGATCCAGGGAAGCCAATATATATCCAGTGTGCAGGATTGCAGAAGAAAGATGCGATAAAAATCGTAAAGATGTCTTCTACCCGTAGTAACATCCCTGAACCACTAAGAGCAGCGCATTTAATTGCTACTGGAGTTATCTGCGGCGAATCAAAAAAAAGAGCTTAGGTACGAGTTTTGTAGTCAGGATTCGTTATTTTCTGCACTTGATTTAATTACTATACCATACAGCAGAGCTCGCGGTCGGGACAATCCAGAGTAACACAACGTGAGTGAAACTAACCGGCAACCCTCGACTACGAAGTAGTCGAGTTGTGCAAGCAATCGAGTTGTGCAAGCAATCGAGTTGTGCAAGCAATCGAGTTGTGCAAGCAATCGAGTGTGTTAGCAATCAAGTGCAGGAAATATGTATTGAATTCAGCACATCAACAAAAAATTAATTTTGTTCAGGTGTATGTATTTCAAGCTAAAGCTAAATTGTATCTATCAAAGCATCAGCTATTAGAGGCTCCGACATAATGCCAGTTGAATGTATTGACTTGATTTTGTCAGTAGAGCCAAGCACCATAGGTGATGTGATACCAGTCATTATTGCCAGTACCTGTATTTTATCATCGTAATCTGGTGAGACTCTTGCACCCCATATAACATTAGCTCGTGGATCAAGTTCATAAGTAAGAGCATCTGCAATCTGTTCTGCTTCCTGGAGAGACATGTCGGGACCGCCAGTCATGTGAAGCAGGCAACCTGTTGCACCAGAGTAGTTTATATCGAGCAGTGGATGGTTGAGTGCCTGCCGCAAGACTTCATTGGTTTTATCCTGTCCTTTTGCTTCTCCTACAAGCATGACTGCTACACCACCATCTTTCATTATGGCGTGTACATCTGCGTAATCGATGTTAATTAGTGATGGTTGAGTGATGGTTTCTGATATGCTTTTTACTGTTACAGCAATTAGTTGATCCATCACTGAAAATGCTTGATCTATCGGCAGGTTTGGCACATAGTTAAGCAATCGTTCATTTTCCAGTACTATTACAGTATCTGCTATTTTTCGCAATTCTTCGAGCCCTTCTTCTGCTTTGATCCTTCGTTCACGCTCTACATTAAATGGGCTTGTGACCATTCCCACTACTATTGCGCCCCGTTCTTTGGCTATCTGTGCTACTACAGGTGCTGAGCCTGTACCTGTGCCGCCACCCATTCCTGCTGTTATAAACACAAGGTTTGCACCGGTTAACATGTGTTCAAGTTCATGTTTTGCCGCCTCTGCAGCTTTGCGTCCTACTTCTGGGTATCCGCCGGCTCCAAGTCCTTTTGTTAGCTTTTTTCCAATTAGTACCCGCTTGTTAGCTTTTATATTTGCAAGATGCACCCGGTCGGTATTTATAGCGATGGTTTGAGCATCTGCGATACCAATGGTGTGTAGTCTATTAATTGTGTTGCCTCCGCCGCCACCACAGCCCACCACGATTATCTGGGGTATTATTGGCTGTTTGGCAAGATCGTCATCTGCAAGCGTTCGCACTATTTTCTCTTTTTTATCATATTTCTGTGATTCAATTATAAATGATTTCATTCCTATTCACCTCTTTTTGTTTGGTTTATTAGGTAGGTCATAGCACTCTCTGGAGATGTTTTTTGCATTTCTCCAACGAGGTTTAACCTACCTTTTATTTTTTCAGTGCGTTGATCGATCATATCTCTTATAGCCGTCCTGATTGCTTCGCTTACGGACGAAAATTCACCATTTCCAACTAACCAGTCGATCATTGTTGATTGTTGCTCTGGGAGTCTAATTGTTACTCTTTGCATTTGTTTTACTCACATGTCCACTGTATGGGTATACAACAGCGACAATGGTACCACAACAGCATACCTATGTCTGCCGTAAATATGCCATACGTCTGACGACTATAAAAAACTTTCGACATTTGCAGTATCTCTGAAAAACTTTTAAATTTTCTTTCAATTCTTCTTTAATCTGAGATTAGTCATTTTTATTCGATTGAACCCCAAGCAGATTTATCATAATCTTTGTATACAAGGGATATCCATAAGATATCCTATGAAGAAAGTAGAAATACAACTGCAAAATCATATAGACATATTCTTTGGAGATGCTGTTAGGATAGCTTTATTAAGTAGTGATGAGTTAATATGGGTGAAGTAAGTTAACATCAGACAAACCTGGAAGAATACTGAACGGTCGAGTGTTTTTGCATCCTTCGAAGTCTTTTTGATTATCGATCATACATGTGAATACGACTGATGTTAAAATACTGATAAAAAATTAAAAAGGAACTGAAATATGGAAGATAAGACATTAAATTGCCAGGATTGTGGTGAAGAGTTCATTTTCACAGCAGGAGAGCAAGAATTTTTTGAAGAGAAAGGATTTGACGAACCTAAACGCTGCAAAGAGTGCAGAGACAAGAAAAAAGCTGAAAAAAGGGGCAGAGGTAGCTTCAGACGATATTGATATAATCATTAAGACTTAATTGCTGGAACATAAAATTTTATGTTCTAAATATTTTTATAACATTTATTTTTTATTTTAATGAACAACTTTCAAATGATTTGACTGCATTTTTGGTTGTTCAATTTAACATTTTTTATGTCCCTTTATTTTTCCAGTGTACCTCTGGTAAGAGAAACTAAAATCCATATTTGCCTTTTAGAGGTACAAAGGAAACGCCCCCTTTTTTTACCATTGTTATTTCAATATTTTTTGTTACAAGATATAGTTCTTGCGGGAATGAACCTACTGGTATTACCATTTTTCCGCCCTCCGTAAGCTGGTCGATAAGCGTCTGTGGCACTTCTGGTGCTGCTGCAGCAACACTGATTCGATCATAGGGCGCATATTCCGGAAGCCCAAGAGAACCGTCTTCGATTATTACAGTAACATTAGCATATCCTGTTTTTTTGAGATTATTTCTTGCGAAATGTGCGAGTTGTTCGATGCGCTCTACTGTATACACGTGCCCTGTTTTTCCAACCAGTTCTGCAATTACTGCTACATGATATCCCGAGCCTGTTCCGATCTCAAGAACACGCATACCTTCCTCAAGGTCTAAAAGATTGCACATGATTGCAACCATGTGCGGTGCTGATATGGTCTGCCCAGATCCAATGCTTAAAGGAGTGTCCTGGTATGCATATTCCTTTTGTGAATCTGACACAAATATGTGCCTCGGCACTTTATCCATTGCATCAAGCACACGGCGATCTATGCCATGATACTTAAGTCCATCTACAAGTCGTGTTCTTTTTCTGCTAAATTCCATTACGTCTCCAGTTAATCTTGCTGCATATCTTTCCTCCTCCCGGCTTCAGCAAAGATGCGCTGTATATCTTTTGCAAGTACTCTCTTACCTTCTCTAAACACAAAACCCCTGTCCCGGAGTTTTATTTTTTTTATTATGTATGCACCAGTCTTGTAATGTTCTGTTGAACCAATGATAAATTCTTTATCTCCTTGTACTTTATATTTGATGGATTTTGTTTTCTGTCCAAGATTGATTGCCACCTTTAAGGTAATCTCTTCTATATCTCGAGTCCAGACCGTCTTGATGTTTTTTACAGTAGCACGTGACAATCTGCGAGCTTCAGATTCAATGGAAGTTACATGAACGATGGTCGCACCCTCGTTTCCTGTTTTTATGATAAATTCATCCCCTATTTTTAGCTCTTCGTCTGCTGGTTTTAAGATGGTGTAATGTGTTGTTTTATCAACGCCGCTTACAACCACTTTAATTGCATGCATTTTTTCTTTTTTGACAGTCATGGGATGAATGCTACCGCACTCTGTACATTGTACCACTTGGTTTGGTGCTCCTTTGAGTATTGTGTGAATAGTAACGTACTTACAGTTTGTACAGTAAGTATCGATTAGTTCTGGCATGATAACTCCATCTTATGCTCTGCAAAGTGAAATAAGTATCTGATTAATCCGACTGTATGTAACCTTTTTTCCAGGGTATATATACGCGATATGCAGCAATGAGGGCACCAAGAAGCATTGGGGCAAGGAAGAATCCTGAAATACCCCCAACAAAACCACCACCGATAAAGGTGAGAATGATTAACAGTGGATGAATGCCAGATTTCTTACCAATAATGTAGGGGCGAATAATAAGTTCAGGGGGACCATAGATAATGATGGATGCAACAATAAAAAACATTACTGCCTCGACAGGTCCCACGAGAAGGTACTTATAAATCGCAAGTGGCAGAAGTATCATCCATCCAGTAAACAATGGTATGAGGGCTGCAAGAAAGATCAAAGCTGACAGTGCAAGCACACTTGAAAAACCAAAGAACAAAAATATAAACAGCGATACAACAGCAACAATGATTGCAGTATATGCATTACCAATATAAATGGCAGTAAGAATCCCATCAAGTTCGGCAAGGAATTTTTTTGTGATATCCAGTCTGTTTGATGGTATCAGATCAAGAAAACGATTTATACCCTCTTCGCTGTCTCTTAAGAGATAAAAACACACTATGACAGAAATCACAACATTAACAGTGGTCAAACCAATAACCTTGGCATAGTCAAACAAAGGAAGTTGTGCCAGGGCAGGAATAAGAGTATTTGAAAGATTTATAAAAACAGAATGAATCTGAGTATATATCACTTCAGGAATGTCCAGCCTTGAAGAGAGTGTATTGAGTTCGGTTATCAACACATCCTTATTACGCACTGCCCATACGATTTTATTACTAATTTCAATGAGACCAAGACCAAGAATCAAAAAAATAGGCACTGTAATTGCTGAAGTAGCAATAATTGCAGAACCAGTTTTGAAACGATGATTAAGGACGGCCTTTATTGGGCGGGCAACATAAGCAAATACGATCCCAAGCACGATACCATCAAGAAGTGGGGAGAGCACAAAAAAAAACAGCAAAAACAGCAAAAAAACAGCAGTAACTGTTATAATCTCAGTTTTGTACCTGATGATTATTGAAAGTCCGTCTTCTGATGTCATATTATCACTCCTCGACTACTTTACGTAGCTCGACTACTTCGTAGTCGAGAGTTATTTTCGCAGTATTTTGATTTTACTATTCCAGTCAAGGTTAAGTTCGATTTCTTCGTTTAGCCCTGTCTTTGCCATTGCACCGGTGATCGTTACTTCACTTCCAATATCGACTTCATCGATTATGTTAGCCTGATCTCCCCAGAGTGTTGCTTTTACACGTCCTGTATCGTCTGAAACGTGGATGTTTGCAACCTGCCCTGTTTTGCCGTCCCTGCGTGTGAATTCTCTGATTTCACCAATACCGCTCACAAAGCCCTGTATGCTGTAAGTGTTGTCTAACTCAATGTCATTGATGGGTGTTATTTTCTCATTATAGTCTATGGGAGCTTCAGTCTTGTTTATCAGGCTATCACGGCTTAACTGCAGCTCTATGTTGTTGGTGTAATTATTCTTTTTTGAGTAAGCATTTGTTATTTCAATAACCTCGTCTTCCACAAGCATTGTCTCTGCAGATTCGTCCCAGAGTGTGAGGTTTATTTTACCGGTTTGATCACCCAGTGTTACAGTTCTCACCTTTCCTTCGCTTCCATCCCTGCGTTTGAAGAACCTGAGATTGCCTGCATCAATTATTTTTGCTGTGAGATTGACGCTTGCCGTTCCTTCACCAATGTCTGCCACCTGACACTTGTTTACATGTGCACTAATGTCCTGGTCAAGCAGGTCTATTCTGCCACCACGCCCAACATGTATTTCAAGTCCATTCTGTCCATTTCGCACACTGCCGAATATGTTCAGGTTGCTATCCTTCTGTATTTCTTTGGTTTTTACTAAGTCCGCTGCATCGTCCCACAATACCGTCCTGATGCTGCCAGTTTCATCTCCTACAATAAGATTTGATACATGCCCTGCATTTCCCTTGTCACGTGAGAATTCTCTAACCTCTGATACAGATAATACCTTTGCTTTTATACTAACCTTTCCGGAATCAACTGTTATCTCTGAAATTTTTTTTATCGAGTCGACACCGAGCTCCTGTAATACCATGCTACATAAAGTATCATCATCGCACAGACCTGCCATGACTTCTCTTTTCTCCTCGACGCGCTTCAAAAAATCATCAAAGCTTAACTGGTCTTGCACCTTTTTAAAATAATCTTCAATTACACTCATTAAACAAAACAAAACGGATGGTAAGGTAATAACCTTTATGGTGGTGGTGACACTAAAACCATGAGATTATTCAATCGAAGTTCTTATAATCTGTGAGTTGGTGTTACTCATAAGAGGTATTAAGTTGAAAGAAATTATCTGGATTGAAAAATATAGACCAAACAAACTGGAAGATATCGTAGGGCAGAAGGAGATCATTAAACGCTTGCGTTCTTATGTGGTATCGCGGAACCTGCCCCACCTCATGTTTTCAGGACCGCCGGGTGTCGGCAAAACAGCATCTGCTATTTCTATCGTACGGGAGTTGTTCGGGGAAGAGTGGCAAAGCAACTTCATCGAGCTTAATGCCAGTGATGAACGCGGCATCGATGTGGTGCGATATAAGATTAAAAATTTTGCACGCACTGTGCCGCTCGGCAAAGCTGATTTTAAGATTATCTTTCTTGATGAAGCCGATGCTCTGACATCTGACGCACAGTCTGCACTGAGGCGTACCATGGAAAAATATACCAGCAGCTGCCGTTTTATCATCTCCTGTAACTATTCTTCCAAGATTATAGAGCCAATACAATCCCGCTGTGCAATATACCGATTCAAACCAATATCTGATGAAGCAGTGGAAGAGCGAATACAATACATTGTAGAACAGGAAGGGCTTAACATAACGAGTGATGGACTCGATGCAATAAAATATGTAGCACATGGAGACATGCGCCATGCGATCAATGCACTTCAGGAAGCGGCGATGATAGATAAAACGATAAATATGGACACGATATACCAGATAACAGCAACAGCCCATCCGGCAGAGATAGCAGAGCTTATCACAGTTTCCATAAAGGGTAATTTCCTGTCGGCTCGCTCAAAACTCGACAACTTGCTCTTGGAACAGGGCCTCTCTGGTGAAGATGTGTTAATCCAGCTTCATCGTGCCATGTTTGAAGTGAACCTCCCTGACAAGCTCAAACTGAAGTTATTTGATAAGATTGGAGAGGTGGACTTTCGACTAACAGAAGGTGCAAATGAGCGAATACAACTGGAGGCGCTGCTTGCATACTTTGCAATCACAAACGAGGCTTTATGAGTGCTGAGATTCTTACAGCACTTACCGAACTATTCTCAAGTCTGCCCCACTGGCTTGCAACAATCATTATCTCAATGCTTCCCATATCTGAACTTCGCGGCGGGATACCTGTAGCAATTGGAATATATCATTTCAGCCCGCTCAATGCTTACGTTCTTGCAGTGATTGGAAACTTCCTGCCAGTCGTACCACTGCTGCTGTTTTTAGAGCCAGTGTCAAACTACCTGCGAAGGTATCGTCTGTGGGATAAATTCTTCAACTGGTTGTTTTCGCGCACACACCGAACTCACAACAAACGGTTTGAGAAATATGGCACTCTCGCACTTGCATTATTTGTAGCTGTCCCTTTACCAGTAACAGGAGCATGGACAGGGTGTGCAGCAGCATTTGTTTTTGGAATAAAATTCAAACACTCGCTTCCGGCAATAACAGCAGGGATACTGCTTGCAGGAATCATCGTTACAATCGTTACAACAGGTATTAAAACCATATTATAGGGATTCTCATGACTATCTAAAAATCTATTCCAGACTGAATTAAATTTATTAACCATGTGTCTTTATACACACTTTTGAATGATGTGAAGATTGGTGGGAATAATTATGAACGAGAAGTGAAACATATATGTTATGTATAATGTGCGTGATGGAAGAAGTGAAAGATTGTGGCATATAAAATCGTAAATATAAAGAATATTTATATTTAAAATGTTATTTTAATTTAATAGGTGGTCAAGAAGATGATAAAATCCAGGGGTGAACTTCATAAGCAAATGGAAAGGACCATTGACGCAAATCTCCGATCATTGGAAGAACATGGAGAATATTCAGAGTATAATGTAAAAACTAATATTATTGAATCAAACTGCAACATTGACAAAATACCATTAACATTCGATGGATATCATATAGAGATAAAACCAACTGACGATAAATTCTTATTTGGCCTAATTGTGCGCAATAACAGTCAAAAATTTGTTTTATATTTAGACACGTTTTTTGATAGATTCTGGAAGTTATACAATATGGAGAACAGTAAAACGATTGGTAAATTCGTGGATAAATTCACAAACCTGCTTTTACTTGATAGTTTATGGATGCCTCATCAAATGCTAGATAACATTGAAAGTACGTTAGCCAATGTTGGTTTCTCGATAAAATTCAAACAAGAAATATTCGACGAAGATGAATTAGTGGAAGATGATATTTCCCGCTTAACCATGAGATTATGGTCAAGAGGGACAAAACCATCAAAAAATCTTTTCAAGTTATTACAGGAGAACAATTATCCTTCAACAAAAACCTCCACAAGGGTGCTTAATATAGACGATCACAAAATCAAATTTTTAGACGAGGTTTTTTTCGATGGTAAAATCACGGTGAATAAAGGAACCGATATCGAAGAACATATTCGTTTTGTTGACAGAATCATAGATGATTATAGTACTAAAATGAAAGAGATTGAAAATAACAGGATGTCTTTAACGAAATCAGCATGTGGTCAAGTTGTGAGTGGAAGCCCATTCGAAATAAAATTCTCTAAAAATTATGATATTCACCGTATCTCCGAAAAAATTATCAATTCGACGCACCCCTTCAAATTATGGGGTGTTATCCATGATCAGACTGATGATTTCTTAAGAATTGCCGGAGTTGACGTTCATACAGGTGATAAATTTAGCATGGATTTGATGCAAAAATATGGTCGGTTATATCTACCAGAAAATGCTTGTGGAAATATGGTTTTTAGATTATATACAAATATTCAACATTATTTAGATCCAGGAGTGATGATCTTTGACGAACACGGATCAGTCTTTTGACCATCTTGATATTATAAATGCAGTATTAGGACTTGCATATAATCTCGAATCATACCCAAACCATCTTTTTAAAGCAGGGTATAAACTTTCGAGAATCGAACCAATAATCGGTGTTCCTGATTCAATTAATCCGGATATTCTTTTCATGTCTGAGAACATGGGGTTATTCGCAGAATGTAAAAGTGGAAAGTTTAAAATCGGGAGTAATTTAAGCAGGTATGACTCAATCCAAGTACGACATTTAATTGAGAAAGGTATAGACATTCCTACTGAAAGTTTGGAATTGGATGTTGGCATATTCGGACGGGACAATTTAATGCATCTCAATGAGCGATTGTCAAAGGAAGGAATCAATTACCCACAAGTGATTTTGGATGGAGGGATTGAACAGATTCATGGACGACCATTCAGAGACCCCAATTTAAAAGAGTTGTTTTCAAAACCAGTTGAAATAAAATCCAAAGCGCCTTTGATACTAAAATTCACAGATAGTAGCCCAGTAAAAAGAATTGCTCCGTTTATTTTCACTACATTGATGTCACGTTCAATAACCGGAAGAAATAAATTTAAAGTTCGGAATTTGACGGAAGAAGTAATGGATGATATTTGGGATAATCTGGATAAGAATTTACAAAATACACTGGTTGAAAAAGTAAGAACAATCCTTCGTCAATGTAAAAGAAAACAATTAAAAAATTATCTGAAAAATAGTGAAGATGTGTGGAGTGTTTTCATTACTGACCATTGGAAAAGCCGGAAAACATTTAGTGATGATTGCAATCGATTCATTCATGAACTTGACCAAAAAGATTTATACGATTTTAGCCCGGCAAATGTCTGATTAAAATGTCATCTGAACACCCCGAACCCACCATCCAGGAAGAACGGCTGCAATTCCGCAGTGAGAAAAAGCGACAGAAAGACACAGCCCGCTTATAACCGACTATCACCCAACCACGCATTTCCGTTCAGAATGGGAGTTACTCGATTCAAATTTTACTTATGGTGGATTTATCCGAAATACAGTTCAGGAACTAATATGCTCAAGAAAAGACAGCCGTGTGAGCTTATCACGTTATGCGCCAGAGATTGCAGGGGTGATAGACCAGTATGTTTCACGACATTTTTTTGGAAGAAAAATTGATTTTTCAAATGAAAAAAATGTTGAAAAATTAAGAAACCAACAATTAGTCTATTTTATTACAAACAAATTAAGAGAAGCTATCAACACTTTTCTACAAAATTGTAAACCATATGATGTCATTGAAGCCGAGTGGATTCGACTATCAAAATTTAAAGATTTAAAAATCAGAATGGAACGTGCCATCGAAACAAAAAAATGCCTTTACCCATCTATTGATTTTCCGTATAAAGGAGGACTTGAACGAAAATTTACAGTTGATATTTTAGAGAACGATCCTACTGTATTTTATTATATCAAATTGAATCAATATGTTCATAAATTATCAATTCTTTACATCAATTCGATGGGGTATTTAGTGCCTTATTATCCTGATTTTTTAGTCAAAACTGAAGACATGATGTATATAATTGAAACCAAATCAGCAAAAGATACTAAAAACGATATTGATGTAAAAAGAAAGGCGATTGCTGCTGAGCAAAGATGTAGAGATATTTCAAAAATTAAAACAATCCCGCCGATAGTCCAACCAAGAGAATGGCAATACATTATAATTCCACAGGATATTATGGAAGAAATGGAGGGTTCAGGATTTAAAAGTCTAATTGAAAGGTGCGAAAGCAATTTGGCATTTTTGAAAATGAAAAGTGAATAGATAAAAGTTGTTCAATCAGCCATAGAAAAACTTGAGTTCCAAACATATACGAAAAATCGATAGCCAAAACTACCATCCACAACACAGCCCTCACCAAAATACCAATCTCTCGGATGCGATTTCGTTTAGATAGGTGACTAACCGGCTTAATGGTGAATTCATCTTTTTCACCACTAACCCAAAAGCCCACGTTCACCCCCTCTATCCTTCGCAAGCGCAATATGCATCCTGTCCAGCTCATCCACAAGCTGTTCAGACTTATGCTAAAATGTTTGCACCTGTTTTTTGGTATAGGTGGATTTATATCTTATTGCGGTAAACTGTAGATAGATCTGTTTTATTATAATGGCTGACCATGGACGATATGTTATCTTGGGCTCAATAGATGGGCTTCTCGCTATACTCGGGGTGGTAATTGGCGCTTCGGCTGCCACAGTAAGCAATTCTTTTGTAATTAATGCTGCCATCGGTGGAGCAGTAGCACTTGCCTTAACAAATGGTGTAGGCTCATATCTTGCTGAGGGAGCTGTTGAGTACCAAAAACTTGCCATGCTCTCAAAACCAATGCTTCGCAGTCTTGAAAACACACACCTTGAACGAGAAATAAAAAGAAAGATATTGATTGATTCCTTTGTACATGGCGGCTCAAGTTTTGCAGGCTCACTTGTTCCAATTGCACCATTCCTCGTACTGGAAACACATACGCTCGAAGCCTCAATCACATTAAGTATTCTAACGCTTGTAGTACTTGGCACATATTCCGGAAGACTTGCCAGACAAAACATATTGTCTCATATCATACGAATGGTAGGACTTGGCATAGCCATAGTTGTCATAGTGGTGGCACTTGGGTTAGGGCATTAGAAATCTTCAAATCAATTCCATTGATCGGAACTCGTACCTGTTTCATCGTATCTCTATCTCTTATGGTTACAGTTTCATCTTTTAGTGTCTCGTAATCAATGGTTATTGCATAAGGTGTGCCAATCTCATCATTTCGCCTGTATCTGCGTCCAATAGTTCCACTATCATCAAATACAGTTTGAATGCCAATTTTCTTAAGCATGGAGACGATTCTATTTGAAGGTTCGATTAGCTCATCTCTTGTCAACAGTGGAAGAACGGCAGCCTTTACTGGTGCAATTTTCATTGGAAGCTTGAGTACTACTCTATTTTCATCTTCTACCATCTCTTCAAAGTAGCTGTGCTCAAGAATGGCATAAATTATTCGATCAATCCCAAAACTTGGCTCTATGACATGAGGAACTATGTTTTCGCCACGTATTTCCTCAACACGTCTTTCAATTAAAAATGCCTCACTCCCGAGAGTAATTGCTTCACCATTGACATCAACGGTTGCCGTACCGTTTTTAATGTCTCCCGGAGAAATATTTTGAAGAGCGTTGATTATTTCCCTGGCTTTGTTTTTGAATGTCGGTCCAATGTATGCCATATTTGGCTTTATTTTAACAACATCCTTTTTTTGAGCTGTTTTGTATTCTTTAAATACGGTCAATTGTGCCTTGCTCAGCTTCATGTGTGCCTTCAGGTCATAATCAGTTCTATCTGCAATACCAACAACTTCCACCCAACCAAAGCGATCCATGTATACCTCGGCATCCCAGCAGTCAGCAGCATAATGTGCCATCTCATCACTGCGATGCTGTCTTAACCGCAACCGGTGCGGGTCAATACCACAGGCAACGAGAAACTCACAGGTCAGGTTGATGTAGTATGCTATACACTCGTGTGCTATGATACCGCTTGATACTGCTTCATCAAGCTGCATAGTAACCGGCTCGCCCCCTTCTTCCTGCACGCTCGCAGGGTACAATGTGAGTTTTTTCTTTGCTACTTCCTTGAAGCTTGGATGGGTTTTATCCACCGGATCAATAAAAATCTCAGCTTCTGCTTGAGTGAATTCCCGAAGTCGAAGAACACCCTGTCTCGGTGAAATCTCGTTTCGATAGGCTTTTCCTATTTGTGTCGCACCAAAGGGGAGCTTTTCACGATAAAATCGCAGAAGCCTTGGAAAATCAACGAACATGCCCTGTGCAGTTTCTGGCCGAAGATATGCTTTGCGTCCTGCTCCAGACCCAATGCTTGTATTAAACATCAAATTAAAATCATACACTTTATCGAGATTGCCTCCGCACTCCGGGCATCTGATGTTATGCAGTTTGATTAGCCTTTCAAGTTCATCACTCAATAATCCATCAGCACCACTTACTATGTTGTTTATCAGGTGATCTGCTCTGAAAGCTTCACCACACTTGAGGCATTCTGTTAACGGGTCAGAGAACCCGCTCACGTGACCAGATGCTACAAATATGTCTTCAATACCAATAGTTGGCGATTCTATCTCAAAAAAGCCTTCCTGTACCACAAAAAAATCTCTCCATATATTTTCAACGCATCGTTTTAGCATAGCTCCGTATGGCCCATAGTCATAAAAGCCAGCAGCACCGCCGTATATTTCAAAAGAATTCCATAAAAATCCACGCCGCTTCGAGAGTTCAATCACTTTATCATATAAATCCATAGATACACAGCACCTCATGAATAACACCCACTAACACCGAAACCAATTTAACAGTTACGCAACACAGAAAATCATGGTTGCCAGATGTTTGGTTTCAGGTATGTATTTCGAGCCGATGTAAAAAAACCACGAGAGTTCACAAGATTGACATAAGAAATTGAACATAATACAGGACAAATACATTACCTGAACATTACCGTCGCGGTTAACTTTTTATAGTAATGTAGCTCATTTATTAATGCTTATAGTGCTGTAATCTCACGCAAGGTTTAAAGATTTCAAAGGGTTCTTCAGCAAAGGAGTTAGAGCCTGTCACAATGGCTGTTCATCACTCAACTGGGCTGCCTGTTGCCATGAGAAGCGTTAATAAAAAAGATATTGTAACTGGTGTGATTATTAATCAACTCTTGTTTAGATCGTATCCTGATATCGCGCGCGAGGTTCGAGGTTGTCTCGATAAATATTTCAAATAATTCCGGATGTGTTTTATGAAAGCTGTCTGTCTGTGTTTTCAGGTGCATCAGCCGTTTAGGGTTAGATGGTATTGGCCGCGGGAGGGCTACAGCAGGGATGCTGCGTCTGTTGATCTCTATTTTGACCAGGCTTTTAACTACTCTGTTTTTGAGAAGGTGTGCAGGGGTTATATTCAATCCAATAAGGTGGTTGGAGATACGAAGCTTGTCTGCACATTTAACATATCAGGCACGCTGTTTGATCAGTGCAAGTGGCATCCACAACTGATCGATTCGTTTAAAAAACTTAAAGGAGCAGGTGTCGAGTTTGCATCGTCACCTTATTATAATTCGCTTTCCTCTCTTTTTGAAAGAGAAGATGAGTTTGTGCGGCAGGTTAAAATGCACAAGAGTGCCCTTCTAAGAAACCTTGGCGTTACAAGTACTTCTTTTATTAATACCGAGCTTGTGCATAATGCAACCATTGCGCGCTGCCTCTTAAAGCTTGGTTTTTCAGCGGCTGTGTCTGAAGGTAGTGACAGTCCCGGGGATCAGTGCTGTTACGTTTTTGACGATGGTAACATTCCTTTCCTGCTGCGGCATCGAAGGTTGAGTGAGGATGTCCAGTTTCGTTTTTCTGATACGAACTGGTCTGAGTATCCATTAACTGCAAAGAAATTTGTGCAGTGGATTGATTCGATGAAAGGAGACGTGCTAACTCTTTACATGGATTATGCCAGTTTTGGATCGCAAGAGCGAGGAAGTTCTTCGCTTGAGTTTTTTTCCAATATCTCTGATGAATTCTCTCTCCACGGCATTCAGTTATTGACAGTTGCTGACGCAGTATCCACGTTTGAAGCAGCTTCCTACGAGGGAGATATAAATTTTTCTCGTTTTGATCTTAAACACTGCCTTTCAAATCACATGCAGCATGTGTACTTCAATGAACTAAAACGCCTCAGCAGCATGGATTTTGTGCGGGATGATATTTTTGGGTATTTGCAGCAGGTGGATATTCTATCTACGATGGATACAACTAAGAAGCATCCATTTGATTCTGCAGTCAATGCGTTTTCAATTCTTTCGGATTATGCACGGAGGCGGGTCTAAACTTTTGCGGTCTGTCTGTTTTTATTTTCAGGTGCATCAGCCTTATCGCCTCAGGTGGTTCTGGCCAGATAACCGCTCTTCTTTTGACCGATACTTTGACGACCACATCAATAAGACGTTACTCAAAAAGGTTTCATCCAAATGTTACTGGCCTGCTAATAAACTAATTCTGGAGTTAATCGATACACACTCCAAAGAGTTTAAGGTGAGTTATTCTGTCACCGGCACGTTAATTAACCAGTTGCAGCGATGGGACAAAGACCTTCTTGAAACCTTTGTGCAGATGGCGGATTCCGGTTGTGTTGAGTTCATTGATGAGACCTATTATCATTCTCTATCTGGTTTGTTTGAATCAAAAGACGAGTTTAAAGAGCAAATACGCGAGCACAATGCACTGATGCAGGATGAGTTTCGTTATGCTCCAAAGGTGTTTAGAAACACCGAGGTATTGTATAATAATTCCATTGCTCGTGCAGTGTCAGGTCTTGGTTACAAGGCAATATTGACTGAAGGCATAGAGCACGCATTAAGCAATCGTTCACCAAACTATGTGTATACAGCTTCCGAGACCGACCTCTCTGTATTGTTTCGAAACTATCGGTTGAGTGATGATATCGCGTATCGTTTCTCAGCACGATGGTGGAGCGAGTATCCGCTTACTGCTGATAAATGGGCTCACTGGGTGTCTTCGGCCGAGGGAGACACGTTTAATATCTTTATGGATTATGAGACATTCGGAGAGCATCAATGGACAGACACTGGAATATTTGAGTTTTTAAGACACCTGCCAGACGAAGTGCTTTCTGCTGGTTTAAGCTTTAACACGCCTTCAGAGGTTGTATCCATGTACCCTTCTCACGGTGAGATTGATGTTGGTGATTTTTCCACGATCTCATGGGCAGATATGGAACGTGACACCAGTGCATGGCTTGGAAACGACATGCAGCGAAGGTGTTTTGAGGAGATAAAGCTTCTTGAGCCGTATGTGAAAATGACCGGAGACTGTGAGTTGATCAAAATCTGGCGGTATCTGCAAACCTCGGATCACTATTATTATATGTGCACCAAGTGGCTTTCTGATGGCGATGTTCATTCTTATTTCAGTATTCACAATTCGCCTTTTGATGCAGCAGTTAATTTTATGGCAGCAGTAATCGATTTTAAGCTCAAGGTTTTTAAGAAGCTGCACAACCACACAACTTCGTTGTGCGGAAAATAACCAGTAACTGCACAACTTCGTTGTGCGGAAAATAACCAGTAACTGCACAACTTCGTTGTGCAGAAACGCACACTCCGTGTGCGAAAACAACTCTCGATTGCGCTAGCAATCGAGTGCAGCAAACACAATACCGGTAACCTTTAATTCTCGATTGCGGAGCAATCGAGTGCGTTAGCAATCAAGTTGTGCAGTTTCTTGAATGGTGCCGCTGAACTAAAGAAATCGAAGAAGGTTTTTGGAGATACTGGATAAAGCGAGTACTTATATACTGTCATCACGATGCAAACAAAAAGATGATTAAAATTAAAGGAAAAATTGTTCTAATTCTCGTAGTGCTGCTCCTAACGATGTGCCACGTGGTAGCGAGTGCACAGCCGGTGATAGAGTGGCACACCTACCAGGAAGGTATCCGGATTGCAGAATCTCAAAACAAATTGGAAATGATTTTTTTTGAATCTGACAGTTGTCCAGCGTGCATAAAGCAGAAGGAGGTATTTACAGATGCACAGGTAATTGACATGTCTAAAAATTTTGTTCCAATTGCCGGGTCACAACAGCTTGCAGGACAATACGGTATTCGATACATCCCAACGATTGTGTTCACGAACTTACAGGGAGAAGAAGTTTCCCGCTTGGTTGGATATCATGATTCTGATACTCTGATAAAAGAGATGCAGCAGGCACTTAAATTGCCTGATCCATCGCAAAAGCAGGGGCAGTCACAAACACCTGGATTTGGCGTAATAGCTACAATAACAGGGATCTTTATATGCTGGCTATGGCTTAAGCGGGGATATAAAAAATGATGGCGGCGCCATCGCCATTTATTGCCTTCTTCTTTGGTGTATTAAGCGTTTTATCACCCTGCGTACTTCCGGTGATTCCGCTGATTGCAGCATACTCAACCAAGTCGAGTAAATTTGTACCAATTACAATAGTTATTGGGCTTTCCATCTCATTTGCTGCGATGGGTGTGCTTGCTTCTGCTTTTGGCTCAGTATTTCAGCAGTATCAAACTATACTTTATATTACCGGTGGGATTCTGATTGTATTTCTCGGCATATATATGATATTTGATGTGATAGAACAAAAAATTCGTGCACTTGTGCCAGACACAGGAACTGGTGTAATCAAGAGACTTTCTGCGACCAATGTCGGGGGAGTGGCTGGGGGTTTCGTACTCGGTTTTTCGCTTGGTATTGTCTGGACACCCTGCATCGGTCCAATACTTGGTGCGATACTCACAATGGTAGCAGTGGAAGGAGACATACTTTATGGGGGCTTCCTTTTAGTTATCTATTCGCTGGGCCTGGGGCTGCCCCTTCTTGTGATTGCATACACCTCACGTTTCACATTAAAACCGTTTATTAAATACAGTTTGATTATCAGGAGAGTTTCCGGGATTGTACTGGTGCTGGCAGGACTTTATTTTATATCCAGTTATATTTTCCTGCTTTTTTAACGTATAAGAAAATATAAATGCACCTCGTTCTCTTGCTGCTGAACTTTGATACATGGTGAGAATACATTACACGTTATTTTCTTGCACTCGACTGCTTCGCACTCGAGAGTTATCTCTGCGAAAGCGAAGTTGTGCAGTGCTGAGGTGCCATTGTTAATAGCGAGAGTAGTTGTGATCAGGGAGGTGTGGTTGACTTTATACTCGTCCAAATCCCTCTTATTGCGTCCGATACTGCGCAATCGGAGAATTCAACAACCGGCATGCCTGCAACCATCGCATCGGTGACCACTGGATCATAAGGAATATTTCTAACAATCGCAACCCCATACTCCTTGCAGAACTCAGTAATCTTCCTGCTGTTCTCTTCATTGATGTCACACTTGTTGATGCAGACAACAGTTGCAATCCCAAAATGCCTGGTCACATCCATGATTCGCTTGAGGTCATGCAGTCCCGACATCGTTGGTTCGGTAACAACAAGTGCAAGGTCTACTCCGGTCAGGGATGCAATCACCGGGCAGCCGATTCCTGGTGATCCATCAATCAGGATAAGTTCAGACTCTTCCTCTTCTGCGACGCGCTGTGCGTTGTTCCTGACAACGGTTACCAGTTTTCCGGATGTTTCTTCTGCAACATTTAACTGTGCATGTGCCATTGTTCCATATTTCGTTTTCGAGATGAATGCATGACCCGAGACGCGTTCTGTAAGAGTGATCGCATCCTGATCGCACACGAAGACACATACGCCACAGCCCTCGCAGCGCGCCGGGTTGACTGCATAACCAGATTCGGTGTCAGATATTGCCTTAAATCTGCATGCTTCTTCGCAGTTCCCGCATTCTATACATTTTGTTTTATCCATTGCTGCAACTTTTAAGCCTCTGAACTCCTCTTTTCTTATGTTTTCCGGATGCAGCAGCAAATGGAGATCAGGTGCGTCCACATCACAGTCAGCAATAACAACGTTTTTTGCAAGGGCTGCAAACGATGCGACAAGTGTTGTTTTCCCTGTGCCGCCTTTTCCACTTATGATTGTTATCTGCTTCATAATTCCCTCCCAATTTCATCAATCATTCCGGAAAATCGGGTCTTCCACTCTGGAATTGCATTCACAAACGGCAGGCCTTCCGAATAATACTCTGCGATCTTCTTATCATAAGGAATCTCAAGCAAGATCGGAATCCCCTCTTCTTCGCAGTAGTTGTAGACATTCTTGTCCCCGATCCCCGCCTTATTTACGATCACGCCAGAAGGAATTTTCAGCACTTTAAGCACTTCTACTATCAGTTTCAGGTCGTACAACCCAAACGGCGTTGGCTCTGTTACAAGAATACAGTAATCGCTGCCCGAAACTGCTGCAATCACCGGGCACGCTGTTCCGGGGGGCGCATCAATAATTACAGTCTTTCCCGGATCGGCATGCTCTTTAACCTGGTCTATCAATGGTGTTGCCATCCCCTCACCAATATTCAGCAGCCCGTACACGAGTTCCACGTTGTTGCCACTTCTCCCCCTCTTGATAACACCGATCTCACGTGGCATCTCGCTGATTGCATCTCGCGGGCAGACCATTCTGCATAAACCACAGCCGTGACACAGTTCAGGAAACACCATAACCTGTGTTGGCAGCACAACGATCGCGTTGTATTCACATGCAGACGCACATTTACCACAGTAGTCACACAAATCGTTATTAACCTCTGGCATAAGCACGTCTGCCGACTTTACATCTTTTATCTCCGGTTTAAGGAAGATGTGTGCATTTGGTTCTTCGACATCACAATCCAGTAACTGTACATTCGAGAGCGACAGTGCAAGATTTACAGCCACTGTAGTCTTTCCTGTGCCGCCCTTTCCACTTGCTATTGATATGATCATTGTTTAGGTCATCTCTTTTGATTTAATGATTGATATTATGTCATTTAAGTTGTGCAGCCGGGTGTATCATGGGAATGCTTATTCTATGGGCCCCTGTGCAAAGAGGTTTATCCAATGTAAAGCCTGTAGTCCCAACCGGACTTGAACCCGGGTCTGAGGCTTCGCAGGCTTCAAGGATATCCGCTACCCTATCGGAATACCACTTAAGTGAATATATTATACCTTTATTAAATATTGTGTTCTGCACACAACGTGCTTAGAAATAACAACTTTATGGAAACCGGTTCTGTCTCCTGGGGCTCATAGTAACCTCGTGGCTGGTTTCCCCGGTCGTTTGATTCAGGTGTCTACAGGTGTCATCGTTGAAGGAAGAAACACAACTCCATTAGATGGAGTTTACGTTGTTTACAGGTATAGTGTGGAATGTTTCCTTCAGTACTTCGTAGATGATGTTCATATCGATCTCTGCGATCTCCTTCCATGTGCGAAGCCTCTCTGTGAGTCTGGTTAAGGTGAGCTGATCCTGTGCCATGCAGACTGCAATTATCGCGTGTGTTGGTCCAAGTGAGAGGGCTACGAAAACGAAATCACGATGTGCTGCAAGTTTTTCTGCTGTTTTTCTGACATCCGCACCTGGTATGAGTTTTATCCCAAGTAAGAAGACACTGGTGTATCCGAACCTGCATGGGTTCATCAGTGCCTGAATTTTCATGTATCCTTCTTCTTCGAGTTTTAGACGCCGTCTTTTTGCTGTGTCATGTGAGACGCCAATTTTTTTTGAAAGTTCAACATCTGTGATTCGCCCGTTTTCCTGCAGCAACATTATGATCTTTCTGTCAACTTCATCCAGCATGATTACACCTGATTATTGCGAATTTTTAGCACATAATTTTAAATATGTGCAATTACTATGTGATGTATCGCTTTGATATAATAAGTTTTCTAATGGATAGACGAAATGCCAACACTCTTCGATAAAGTCTTAATAGCAATTGCACGGTGTCAAAAAAAGTACACGCGCGAGCTTATGGTAATTATAATTCTAATAACGATCTTACTTGGTAGCGGGCTCAAGGATATGACGATTAACTCAGATGTGCGTTCTGAGATGCCAGGAGATCTTCCAATCTTCAAGTTGAATGACAGGATAAATGATAAGTTCGGCGGACAGGATACGGTTGTAATTGCGGTAAAGATTGACGAGTCTGTAAATTCCAAAAAAGCGGTGCGTGACATACGCGATTCACAGGTAATAGAATCTCTTTTGTTTCTGGACGAGAGTCTCAGGGATGAGAGCATGGTTCAAAGTGTCACTTCTCCTGCAAGTTTTTTCCGTTCCATGGATGAGATATCAGATGATAATGTCTCACTGGTGATTGAAAAGAATCCAGCGATTGAAAAGTTTTTTAGTCGCGATTATCGCATGACTTTGATGTATGTCTCAGCAGATATTGGTTCTGATGATGTAAAGATTCAAAGTTTTATTGATATCGTACATGAGAAGATTGATTACACTCCAAAGCCCCCCGGGGTAAAGTTTGGCACCACCGGAAGTCCTGTTCTTCGTGTCTCTATCTTTGATCTTTTGAAAAGTGATGCTTTAACCACATTGTTGATTGCAGCGTGCATTATACTATTGTTGCTGTTTGTGATGGAGCAGTCCTTCACACGTGGACTGCTAATATTTATCCCACTTTCGCTTGGACTTATCTGGACAATGGGCACACTTGGTTGGCTTGGCATACCACTTTCTATTGCCACGGTATGTTTAAGTTCAATGATCCTTGGGCTCGGAGTGGAATACGGCGTGTTTATGGTTACAAGATACAAGGAGGAACGAGACAAGGGACGAAACCAGAGCGACTCGGTTGAAACTGCTGTTCACGGGATTGGCACAGCAATTATAGGTTCAGGTTTAACCACTATTGTAGGTTTTGGTGTGCTGTCATTTTCCTCTGTGCCAATGATGCAGCATCTTGGGCAGACCCTTGCACTCGGGATTTTCTATTCGCTCATGGCTGCACTTTTTGCTAATCCGGTGCTCATGATACTTGAAGAAGACTTCGAGCATCACAGAACTGAAAAGTTGTTAAAAAGGTTTGCTGCTAAACGGGAAATACATGTGAGGCGACCCAGATGATACAGGACTATATTGATAGATATGCTCACTTTGTTGCACACCACCCATATCTTATACTGCTGTTTGTCATACTGTTATCTTTCTTCGCATTTGTGATGATTGGCACTGTTACAACTGAAAAAGCTGATCTTAAAGACTACCTTCCAGAAGATATCGAGGCTATTGCTACACTGTTTGATATAGAGGATAAGTTTGGAAGCGTAAACTTTATATATATCGTAATTGAGGTAGACCCTGCATACAGTGGCTCAGATGAAATAAGAGATCTTCGTGATCCGCAGATACTACGGTATGTTGAGCAAATCTCACAGTTAGCCAGGCATACGGAAGATGTGATGGAAGTTTCAAGTGCCTCAACGACGATAAAAAGTATCAATGATGGAAGGCTTCCGCAATCTCTTAGAAAAGTCAGGGAACTCACCAGTAAAAATGGATTGCTGGATGGGTATATCAGCGATGATTACACAATGTCTCTTGTTAAGATACGTTTAATAGATATTGATGCGAACCTTAAGAATATCGAGATTGAGCTTGAAAAAATCATACAAGCCACGCCACACCCTGCCGGGATAAAAATGAGTCTTGGCGGGGCATCAATGGAAGGACAGGCGATGGAAAAAGCTATTAAGCCGGATATGAAACGAACTTCCACTTATTCGCTGATAGGAATTCTTATTGTCGTTCTGGTGCTGTTTCGATCCCCCAAATATGGATTCATCCCACTTACTACCATTTTGTTTGGAACGCTGTGGGCAATGGGTTATGTTGGACTTACAGGCATGGGTTTATCATCAAATACATCAGGGGTGATTTCCATGATCATGGGCATCGGCATCGACTTTGGCATACAGGTAACAACTCGCTATCGCTTTGAACGTGCACATCAACTTCCCACAGATGCAATGGAACTCACACTAAGTAGAGTGATTATGCCAATGTCTACCACAACACTTGCCGCACTTATCGGTTTCCAGGCAATGTCGATGGGACAGCTAACTTTCATGGGAGCTATGGGTACGATGATGAGCTATGGTGTAGCTGCATGTATGGTGGCAGCGATAACAGCTGTACCATCCTTTATATTAATAGCTGACACCCTGAGTATATCCAAAATATTTACAATATTTACAAAAAATTAAAATGGAGATGTATTATGAAAAAAGTATTAAACAAAATATTAACAATCCTTGTACTGGTTTTCTGCATGAGCATTCTTGCTCTACCGGCAGAAAGCACTCCAATTACTGGGAAAGTTGGAAGCACTGTCCACGTGTACCTTATGAACCAGGATCCTGACCCGGCAGACTCTGGTAAATACCTTGACCTTCGCTGGAGGGTTGTTGTAACCAAGATTGGAACGATCGATGAACTTGAATTCTACCTCGATGCAGGCTATCCATTTCTCTTCGAGGCAGGAGATAGTCCAAAAAAAAGTCTTGGCAGAGTTGTTCCAAGCAATGAAATGGAAGAGTACTATGTGCTTCACTACAAGCTCAAGGTGGCAGGTGATGCTCTTAAAGGCGAACATAATGTAAGCCTGCGTTGGAATGACGGCAGCGGGGGTTATACTGAAAAATACTTCACACTTTACGTAGACCCAAGCAAACCGGATTTTACAATCGGAGCGCTTCGTACCTCACCGGAACGCCTCGTGCAGGATACAGATGAAGCATTACTCAAAGTTGACATTGCAAATATAGGAAGTGAAGATGCAGAGAACGTGAAGATAGCGCTCTCTTTGCCAGAAGGTTTTGATGCAAGCTATGCATACTCTGATGAAGATGCACTTGGCACAATCAATGAAAGTGAAAGTAAAACTGCATACTTCTACATCGACACAGCGGAAGGACTTCAACCAGGTGAGTATAATGCCACAATCACCATCACTTACAAAGAAGATGACGATGAAGACAACCAGTACAGAACAAAACTCCTGCCTCTTAACATTCCAATTAAAGGCTCACCCTATCTGGTGATAGAATCAGTAAAAACAAGCCCGGCAGAAGTATATCCTGGCACATACGTAAGTCTTCTAATCAACGTTAAAAACACTGGAAGCGAGGAAGTTGATGCAGCAAGCCTTCGCGTGTTCAAGGATTCGACACAACCGTTTGATTTTGATGAAAAATCAGACTTCATAGGAAAACTTAAACCGGGAGAAAGTGGTGAAGCGTTGATACGCGTGCAGGTCAAAGAAGATGCACCTCCAAAAAAATACCTCCTTGATGTGGAACTGCGGGGAGTTGAGACAAACAAGGACACCGTTGTATTATTCTCACGAACAGCACAACTGGTAGTTTGTCCGGCAAAAGAATCATCTACATCGCTACTGCTTCCAATAGTAATTATTATAGCGGCGGCTCTGGTAGTTGGAATTGTATTATATAAAAAGAGAAAAAAATAATTGAGTTCCATTGGTAGAAATGGCGCATGATATCAAATTTCAAAGAGCAAGATAAACGAATGCGTTTATATTTCCCATTTTGCCCCCCTCTTAATTAAAGTGCTAATAACGAGAACGTCTAAGTCTATCACCTATCAGCCATCTGCAAGATCATGAGTGCGTCGAGTGATGTAACTCTTCCATTGCCACTGACATCAGCAATGGTGTCATATTCACCACTGACCGCATGTTGCAGTGTAATTGCGGCATCTGTAGAAGTGATTTCGTCATCACAGTCCATATCCCCGCGAAGACAAGCTGCAAGCTTTAAGTTTACAGTTAATGCACCATCTGCCGCATCTCCTGAGACAGTAATATCTTTCTCACCAAAGAAATCAAGACTCATTCCAAATATCTCTATTGGAAATGACATGGAAAAACTTACAGAGCCAGTTTCATCTATTGATTGATCTAGTGGCGTTGTAATTGTTTTTCCAAGAACCGTGGTTGTCATGTTTTGCCCGGAACAATTGATTTTGATAGTACTCCAAAAGGGTGCTGGATACAAGGTTACATCAAGATTTTTTATATTTTCAGCAGTCACAGAAAATTTTTTTTCGCCTTCAGGGAAGTAAATATCATCAAATCGCCAGTGTCAACTACCAGTGGGCTCACGTTTAATGTCATTACTTCTGCACCTGAAAGAGGTGCGAAAAACACGAGCATCAGTGCGACTGGAATAAATAGTGCAGTTTTCATCATTTTAACTTGACTTTCATGTATCAGCATTCTGGATGTTCTGTCACAAGCTATTGTATTGTAATAATGTATAAAGTTGTTGATCTCCTGTGATGTCGTCACAGTTCAATCTCCTGATTGTGTGATTGATCCATCTTTTCTCTGCCTCTGTGGTTTTATTTCTCAGGATATATTATTTAAATTATCTTATAGATTAAACCACAGAGTACACGGAGAGACACGGAGATTGTTAATTTTGTGATGAAATGGGTTGGCAGGAAGTAGTTTCGAGATATATTACCTTAAATGTTCAGGTTATTCGTGCGCGGCTACTTAGGGGATATTCTTCAAACTGCACAACTTCGTTGTGCAGAACCGCACACAACGTGAGCAGCTCTCTATTATTATTCCTATTTGGTTTGAGTCACATCAAATGTGTTAAAATCCTGTTCACACTGAACCCATGATATATCTACAGTATCGACGCGTGAGTGTGGAGCTCCGACGCTGCACCAGTCTATAAACTCTTTAAGCTCTGGTTCGCTTCCTTCTGCCATTATTTCAACACGCCCATCCCTTCGATTCCGCACCCAGCCTGTGAGGTTGAGATTCATTGCCTGCTTCTCTGTGTAGGCTCTGAAACACACACCCTGCACAAGACCATGGACAAATATATGCACGCATTTCTTCATGTTACAGCATGTTGTATTCTGTTTATTAATAAAGTTGTTTCAGGAACAGCCAAACGAAAAAAGGATGGCAGAGATCAGATAGGTAAATATAACAACCAGTGGAGTTTGCAGTCTATAGCTGGGGAATAAATTATATGTGATAAGCCATTTAGCAGTAGCTGTATATGGCGTTCAATAAGATACATATCAAGAATTTTAAGCACTGAAAGATACCGGGGAACTCGATGTTAAACCCTTAACTCTGAAAAAACCAGTTTAAGCCAGGCAATTTTAGTACTAAGACAGACTGTGCAGAGCCCGGATCAACAAACACCTTTGATTTTGAATGATTATGTTGGATCTTGGCTCGTATGGGGATGTAGTATTTAAACACGACGAAAAAAATGATATTCATATTAATTTTGAAATAATATATAAATTAAGATAAAATCATATAATCTCGAACAGAAGGTGAACAAATGGAAATATATACTGAAAAACAGAAGGAAATTTCTGAAACAATAGCAGACGATGCGAGCCATTCTAACTGGAAGAACTATAAATGGCAATTGAGCCATGCCATAAAGGATATCGATACGTTTGAAGATATTACCTCCATCAAATTCGATGAAGAAGAGAAACAGGTCTATGAAAAAGTTCTTGAAAAATTCCCGCTCTCTATCACTCCTTATTACCTATCGTTGATCGATTTCGATGACTACAAGAATGACCCGATATTTATACAGGCATTTCCTGACCCTCGTGAATTGATTATTAGTAAATATGATATAAAAGACTCGCTCGCGGAGGATACAGACAGTCCGGTCCCGGGAATCACCCATAGATACCCGGATCGGGTACTCTTTCTCATAAGCAATATCTGTGGCATGTACTGCCGTCATTGTACACGGAAGCGGCGAGTTGGCGATGTGGATTCTATTCCGAACAGATCTGAGGTACTAAAAGGGATTGAGTACATCAAAAACACACCCGCGGTCAGGGATGTCTTGCTTTCGGGCGGAGACCCGCTGATGTTATCAGATGACTATCTTGATTGGATTCTTACCGAGCTACAGACGATTTCGCATGTCGAGGTGATCAGGATAGGAACCAGAATGCCTGTAGTCCTGCCTTATCGTATAACCTATGATCTGGTAAATATGCTCAAAAAACACCATCCAATATGGATCAATACCCAGTTCAACCACCCACGAGAGGTGACAGCCTCTTCAAGAGAAGCGCTCAGTATGCTGGCAGATGCAGGGATACCACTTGGTAACCAATCAGTCCTACTGGCAGGCGTGAACGACTGCCCCATACTGATAAAGAAACTGGTGCAAAAAATGGTTCAAAACAGAATCAGACCTTATTACTTATATCAATGCGATCTATCTGAGGGATTGACTCATTTCCGCACCCCTGTTGGTAAGGGTATAGAGATCATCGAGTCCCTGATCGGGCACACGAGCGGCTTTGCCGTACCAGAGTATGTGATCGATGCGCCGGGTGGGGGCGGGAAGATCCGCATTACGCCTCAGTATTTGATATCATGGTCCACCAACAAAGTCATCCTGAGAAATTATGAAGGGGTCATCACCTCGTACAAAGAGCCTGATTCTTATGAACCAACTTTTTGCGATAGAAATTGCGATGAATGCCAGTTGCAATTGGAACTGGACCCGGCTGATGAATACAAGGCAGTTGGTATCGAGAAGTTACTGGCAGATCATGATAAGACCATATCTCTTGTCCCGATGAATACAGATAGAATGAAAAGAAGAAATGACCAGTGATGCCAGACAAAGTTGAGAAGCTCGGAAATTCATATATCCAGCACGGAACGTTCAATGATAGAATTTACCTGATGAAATTATCGTGCAGAGATTATCCGGATATTGTAAACCGCTTAAACAATCTTGCTGGGTACCATCGGTACTCAAAGATATTTGTGAAAGTCCCGGAGTCAGCAGGTTCGCTGTTTCGTAAAAATGATTACAAAGTAGAAGCCCGCATCCCATCTTTTTACGATGGTGAAGAAACGGGTCTTTTTCTTGGAAAATTCCTGCAAAAGAATCGCCAGAACTCTTCTGATCAGGAAATGATACAGTCTGTTCTGAAAACGGCAGAGGAAAAAACCGCATTGGCAGATTCTCCCACCCTGCCTGAACCAATGCGATGGCGGATTTGCCGACCGGACGATTCCGAAGAGATGGCTGAAGCGTATCGCCATATATTTGAGACGTATCCATTTCCCATTCATGACCCCAACTATCTTCGTGAAACCATGGCTGACAATGTAGTTTACTTTGCAGTGGAATGCGATGAAAAAATCGTGTCGCTGGCATCATCAGAGATATGCAAAGAGGATTGTCACGTCGAGATGACTGACTTTGCGACACTTCCCGAGTATCGCAGAAACAGACTTGCCACATTTTTGCTTTCGGTGATGGAAGAGGAGATGCGACGGCTGGGGCTGAAACTCTCATATACCATTGCCCGCGCAATCTCCTATGGCATGAACATTACATTCTCGAGTATGGGGTATCAATACAGTGGGACACTACTGAACAACACCAACATATCAGGGCGTCTTGAAAGTATGAACGTGTGGTATAAATTCCTGTAGCTGCTACGAAAAACAGTTATGCGGTGAATCAAGGCATAGAATGTACTGAAGCCGGGGTAAAAAGCTCTGCACAAAGAGCAATCATAAACCAGAAATGATCAAATGTTACAGCAATGAGGCTAACCTGTGGAAAATGGCTGAAAAAATGGAGTCAGCAGAAGGACAGATGGTGCCTCCAAAATCATATATAAACCATAAGAAGCATTAAACCAGTTTGGTTTTGTCTATGGTGAGTGAAGAGAACGTTAGATATTATCTTGATAGTGAGAAGCGATTTGTTATTGAGAATTATAACTGGGCTAAGCCGTTTTCAAGTTTTTTCCCGGGAATTGGCGGAAAGTGGGGTGTTCCGTTGTGGGCTTATTACGTGAACCGGGGGCAGTGTGTGTCCAGTATTGGGGTACGGGATAAGGATAATGCGATTATGGAGTTTTTCTCCTTTAATAAAGCCTGCCAGATGGTAGGTAACCAGGGGTTCAGGACTTTTCTGAAGGTGGACGGTGAGGTTTTGTATGAGCCGTTCAAACAGTCAAAAGACGAGATGGTTTCCCAGAGGATGATTGTTTCTGCCTGGGATTTGGAGTTAGAAGAGGTCAATCGTGCGCTTGGTCTTCAGGTATCTGTTAACTTTTTTCCTCTTGTGAACCTGCCTGTTGCAGGGCTTGTGCGAATGGTCAGTATCAAAAATTTGAATGGTAAACCATTGAGGGCAGAACTTCTTGATGGTCTGCCGCATATCCTCTCATTTGGCATGACCCAGCGCTGCATCAAAATTATTGCAAGGCATATCGAGGCGATGAAAGAGGTGGAGGTCATTGACGGGATGCCTCTTTTTAAGCTGAAGCAGGTTCCTCTCGATGTTCCGGAGGTTCAGGAGATTCGTGGTGGCAATTTCTATTTTACCCTGTTAGATGGAAAAGGCAGTATCCCAAGTGATAGTTATGTGGTGGACCCTGAATCGGTATTTGGCGTATCGTGGAGCTTTGATTACCCGTGGCTGTTTGCCGAGCATGGTGTTGAAGAGGTGCTGGCATGCAATCAAATGTATGAGAATAAGACTCCCTGTGCATTCACGGTACTCTGTCTTGACATACCTGCTGGTAAAGAGATGACATTTTATTCTATCGTAGGCAATGCGTCTTCTGAGGAAAAACTGAGGAGTTTTAAGAAGTATGTTGTGGATAATGGAATTTTAGATAAGAGAGACGAGAATAGAAGAACTATTGAAGAGATTGAAGATAATATGTTTACTGTTAGCAGTAATAAAAATTTTGATAGTTATTGTGGTCAGACGTTTCTTGATAATGTGGTGAGGGGCGGGATGCCTGTTGTTTTCCGAACACAGTCAAGCAAAAACGTGTTCTACCTGTATTCGAGGAAGCACGGGGATCTTGAGAGGGATTATAATTATTTTGTGGTTGAAGAGACGTATCTGTCGCAGGGCAATTCGCATTTCAGGGATGTTAATCAGAACCGCAGAAATGATGCCTGGTTTAATCCTGGGATAGAGGACAGTAATATCATCACGTTTTTTAACTTGATCCAGACCGATGGTTTCAATCCTCTGGTTGTAAATGGTCTTACTTACACTGTTAAGGATTTGCCTGCAATAGAGGAATGGCTTGGCAGGCTTGTAGACGATACCGGGCTCTTTGATGAGTTACTGGAGCTTGTTAAAGAGCCCTTTACACCAGGCGAGTTTATGATGAAGATCGAGGAGGCAGTAACCGGGAGGTCTCCGGATTATGATGAGATTATTTCGGTATTGCTCTCGTTCTCCCGGGAGAATGATGTTGGCGAACCGTCTGAAGGTTTCTGGATCGATCACTGGACGTACAATCTTGACCTGCTCGATAATTTCCTGACGATCTTCCCGGACAGGTTAAAAGAGATACTGGTGGATAAATCTGTTTTCACGTTTTATGACAATCCCGATGTTGTTATGCCGCGAAACAAGAAGTACGTGCTGGTGGATGGAAATGTCAGGCAGTACGGTGCTGTGAAACGAAACAAGGATAAGTTGAAACTGATAAAATCAAGGGAAGCTGATCCTTATAAGGTTAGGAGAGAATACGGCAGAGGCAGCGTATACACAACTAACCTAATGGTCAAGCTGCTTTCCTTAATCGCAAACAAGATCGCTTCACTGGATCCTGAAGGAATCGGCATGGAAATGGAGGCTGACAAACCCGGGTGGAATGACCCTTTAAACGGCTTGCCAGGACTCCTTGCATCGTCTCTCCCAGAGACCCTTGAACTTAGAAGAGCTTGCTCCTTTTTATCCGATGCCATCGCAAGTATTGGGCTTGGAGATTCCGGGTCCGTATCAATCTTCGAGGAACTGGACGTATTCATTACTGATCTGATGGAAACAATCGAGAAACAACTGGACTCGGTGGATGAAAACAGGAAATTTTTGTTCTGGGATGAAAGTCACCGGATAAAAGAAGACTACCGGGAGAAAACAATCTTCGGTGTGAGTGGCGGAGAGGTGGAGATGAAAATCTCCACTGCAAAAGACTTTCTGGATAAATCTTTGAAATTGCTTGACAGCATATTCAGCGAGATTCCAAAGGATAAAGTGTTCCACAAAAACGGAGTATGCTACACCTATTTCTTAAACGAAGTCAAAAGATACGGGCATATTCATAAAGATTATGAAGAGAACGGGATTGCAGTCAACGACTCGGGGTTGGAACTCGTAACACCACTGGAGTTCAAACAAAAGCCTCTTTCACTATTCCTGGAAGGGTCGGTTCATCTAATGAAGATAAAACAGGAATTAGCCAGCGAAATATACAAAAATGTTAAAAATAGTAGAATATACGATGAAAAATTAAAAATGTACAAGACGAGTGAACCCATAACAAGAGAACCGTCCGAGATCGGGCGGGCACGTGCATACACGCCTGGATGGATCGAGAACGAATCCATCTACCTGCACATGGAATACAAGTACCTGCTCGAACTACTTAAAGCCGGTCTTCACAGAGAATATTACGAGGAAATCAGGAATACAATGATACCTTTCCTTGATCCTGAAACTTATGGACGGAGCATACTTGAAAACAGTTCATTTATCGTCAGCAGCGCTTTCCCTGACAGCAAACTGCACGGGCGAGGCTTCCAACCAAGACTCACAGGAGCATCGGCAGAACTGATCAATATGTGGACAATTATGACCGCAGGACAACACCCATTCTTTGTCGACGAGACCAAAAACCTGAAGCTAAAACTTGAACCAGCGCTCTCTGACTGGCTTTTCACAGAGAAAAAACAGACCTTCAAAACCTTCGCAGACAAAAAGGATCAAAAAGAACTAATCATACCAGAAAACTGCTTCGCATTCAAATTCCTTGGAAAAACAATCGTCGTATACCACAACGACAAAAGAAAAAACACCTTTGGAAAAGATAAAGCAAGAATCACACACTACACCCTGAAATACACCGATGGAGAAACTTGCAAGATACTGGGTAGCACAATACCAGAGAAACTTGCAAACGACACGCGAAATGGACAGATAGAAAGAATAGACGCATTTCTACACTGAACACTTAAGGCACATCCTATATGTCCACTCCCAACAGACGCCCGAATTGAAATATGATTCTCAGTGTTCCTGGTACAGTTCTTTTCTTCTTGCTTCAAGCATACTGTTTTCCATCCCACAATACTCTGCTGCGGTTAATACCTGTACGTCATGCTCTGCACCCACATCAAACACTGGCACAATATGTTTTTTCCACTTCAGATCGCGAAGCAGATGGTGATCAAGAATCATTGTTTTGAGACTGGTTTTCTCAATAATTTGAATTAAATGATCGATACTTGCTTTAAGGCTGGCGTATGAATAGCGATAGCCAAGCATGTAAGTCATCGGGCCATCAATATATGCTACATCAGGCTGATTTTGTATAATAAAATCTGCCTGTGCATCAATACCTGCCCCTTCAACATCTGATGTAAATACAAACATCTGGTCTCTGTCTGATATGGCAACTTCTACCACATAGCCCAGGCGATTGTTTGTACCATGATATACTGGCTGCGAAAAACAAATATTTGTTGCCCCAACATCAAAACTTTGCCCATCCGCGTATTCAACAACCTCTGCTACAGGTAGCATCTGTTTAATAAAATAATCTGCCCGATTTTTCTGGCTCTTGTTGATATTCTCAAGTGGATGCTTTACCAGTGCGGTTTTGTTAGAGAATATATCCACTTTACCCGGGTCATAATGGTCAAAATGATAATGTGTAACAATTAACACACCAGATTCCAAAGCGGCATCTTCTATTCGTTTTTTATGCTTCTGTAGCTGCAACAGCTCACTCTTATGTGGCTGTAGTTTATAGCGACGTGGTCCAAGTGCTGCAGACGGATCGATGAGTATGTGTACATCTGGTGTTATAACCAGCGTCGCCATACTTCGGGTGCCCATTGAATCTGATGCGAGTGGAATAATCTTCATCAGTTGTTAAAATGTCAGGAACTTTTCTTCTAACCATGGCAAGGCTTTGCCTGTAGTAGTTAAATTAAAAATAATCAAAAATATATTTATATAATTCTAAATAAAAACCACAGGATTTTACAGGATTGTTTTTATCAGTCCTGCAAAACCTGTGTAATCTTGTGGCTTAGCTATTCCATCTCGATTGCTTCCTCTGCACAAGCGTCAACACATATACCACAATCGGTACATGTTTCGGCGTTAATAACGGCCAGTTCATCAACTAATTTTATTGATTCTTCTGGGCATTGCTCAATACATTCTCCACAGCCGTTGCATTTTTCTACTATTACTTTTGCTGGCATTTTAATATCACCTCATTCAGCTACAGATAGAGGATAATAAATAGATTTCGGTTTAAGTCGAACTGGCAACAAGTCGAGCAGATAATATATATACTTTGGACTATTACCCAATAAGAACAGGCAGGTAAACGTATTGCACAACTTCGTTGTGCAGAACTG
>CAJHIS010000001.1 GCA_905067555.1 Candidatus Argoarchaeum ethanivorans | reverse complement strand
AGTACATCCAAGTGCAAAGACGAATGCAACCATCAGAACTATAGCCACCACTATTTTCTTGTGCATCATTTACACTTAAAATTGTCAAATTGATACTTAATTCTTCCCGTATGCAATCATCAGATTAACAAGCTTTAAGAGATATAATTTTAATAAAAGGAAATAACGTGAAACAAGTATTAATTGACTTCCTGAAAAAATACGGCATGGATGCGTATATGATATATGCTGATAGTGCAGCAGACTCCGATCTGTATTATACGACCCGGTTTCTCGCTTATGATCCTTTTTTATATGTGCATACCAGAGAAAAAGATGTCCTGCTAATATCCAACATGGAAGCAGGAAGAGCGGAAAAACAGGCAGACGTTGACGAAATAGCTCCTCTTTCAAGGCATGGAAAGGAATATCTTGATGTTGTTGCAGATTTTGTAAGTGACCTTGGGGTTCGAAAGATAGCAGTGCCGCGAAGCTTCGGGCTGTACCTTGCAGACGGGTTGCGATCAAAAAATATTGAGGTTACGCCTGTGAGTAGCCCGGTTCAACAATCAAGAGCACGGAAGAGCGACACCGAAATCTCATTTATACGAAGTGCCCAGGGTGCAGCTGAGAAAGCTATAAAAAAAGCAGAAAACACACTAAAGCAATCAACAGTAAGAGATGGCACCCTGTATATTAACAGGGAAGTTCTCACCTGTGAAAAACTTAGAAGTATCATAGAAGTAAGCCTTCTCTACGATGGTTATGCTACAGAAACAACTATCGTTGCAGCGGGTGCATCGAGTGCTGATCCGCACAACACAGGTTCAGGCTCTATAAAATATGGCGAACCGATTGTAATCGATGTATTTCCACAGAGCAAACTCAACCGATATCATGGTGACATGACCAGAACCTTCGCGTATGGAAAGCCGCGGCAGGAGTTGATCGATATGCATGGGATGGTACTTGCTGCCCAAGAAGCCGCAATTGAGATAGTAAAGCCCGGAACTCCTGCGAGTGAGATTCATAATCGTGTGTGTGAGGTCTTTGAATCAGGTGGCTATGATGTCGGTAAAAGAGAGGGGTTCATTCACTCCACTGGTCATGGTGTTGGATTGGATGTTCACGAACTGCCAGCGATTGGGGCCGGGAGTGAACCTCTAAAAGTAGGAAACGTTATCACTATTGAACCAGGATTGTATTACCAGGATACTGGAGGGGTGCGGATCGAAGATATCGTTGTTGTAACTGAAAAGGGCTGCAAAAATTTAAATTCATATCATAAAAAATTAATAATAGAGGGAACCAAATGAATCAACTAAAAGGATTGCCAGAGGATGAAACTGCAGAAGAGATTCTAACAAAGTATATTAAAGCTGGAAAGGTAGCCTCGATGGTTCGCAGTGAAGCGGTAAAGAAAGTACGGATTGGGGCAAGCTTGCTTGAGGTTGCAACCTTTGTTGAGCAGAGAATCGTTGAAGAAGGCTGCAAACCTGCTTTTCCAGTGAATATATCGCTCAATAGCGATGCAGCCCATGCAACTCCCAAAAAAGATGATACGTCAGTCTTTGGTGAGGATGTTGTAAAGATTGATATTGGTACACATTTCGACGGGTACATTGGAGATACTGCTGTAACAGTTGACCTTGCTGGTAAAGACGATCTTGTAAAATCATCAAAAGACGCTCTGGAGAGTGCCATTAAAATACTGCATGCTGGCATAAACACAAAAGAGATTGGAGAATTGATCGAAGAGATAATTCTAAGTTATGGGTACAAGCCAGTCTCAAATCTTACAGGACATGGGCTCATGCAGTACTTCGCACACACTCCGCCTTCTATACCTAATGTGAAAGTTGAACATGGGGTGGTGCTTGAAGAAGGGGATATTATAGCAATCGAACCTTTTGCAAGTGATGGTGCAGGAAAGGTGACAGATGGACACCTTAAAGAAATATATCATCTGGTTGGAGAAAAACCGATACGCCACCCGGTAGTAAGGAAGGTGTTTTCACAGATAGCTGAATATAAAACACTGCCTTTTGCAAAACGGTGGCTTACTGGCACACGAATTGATTTTGCACTGCTGCAACTTGAAAAAGCAGGTATCGTCTCGGGATACCCGGTATTAAGGGATGTGGACGGTGGACTGGTATCACAAGCGGAACACACAGTAATAATCACAGAGAACGGGTGTGAGGTTCTAACTAAATAGATATCATGTTACTAAAAATCGTCATCTTCCTAACATTGCTATTGTTGACGAACGCTGCCACAGCCTGCATAACACAGGACACCATCATAACCATTAATTCCCAAAACATAACCAGTACTACCACAGTCTACTACACCGGCAACGATTCAACACGCCTGCAAACGATGATTGACGTACAGGGAGATAACAACAGCTATGTCAATGCATGGGAGCTACTAAAATACGAAAACACAAAGAGAAAACAGATAGTATCAATACCATACACGATAGAAAACGTCTCCCTGCAACGAACAAACAAAGATGTTGCGATAAACCATGAAACAATCGGGAAAACTAGTACAACACGGCAGATAAATATAAGCACGACGATAGAGAGCGTTTATACATGTAAAAATAAAACAATCATCACAATAACACCCCCTGATAATAAAACAACCATCCTTATCCATGAGAATGTCAAAATTGAGCAGACAATACCACTTCTTAAAACAAAAGAAGTTGGCTGCTACCACCAGATCACATTACAAAACAACAACACAACAACGTTCAAGCTTGCCATAGAGAAAGAAGCACCGATTGTTCAAAACACTACCGAATGTATAAATACAAGCGAAGTGGAAACAACTACCAGCCAGAAAAGCAAAACAGACAATATATATTTTATAGTATTTGCTATTCCGGTATTATTAATAATCATTCTAATCACACTTTACCGGAGAAAATAACATAAAATATAGGGTAGCAATGAAAGAAATAAACAAAGACGATGTCTGCATTTTTATACCAACCCTGAATGAAGCTAAGAATATTAAAAAACTAATAACACAGTTCAAGGAGCAGGGGTATAGCAACATCCTTGTTGTCGATGGGCACAGCAGCGATAAAACGCCAGAAATCGCTAAGGATGCAGGAGCAACCTTAATCACACAACAGGGAAAAGGAAAAGGTCAGGCTATAAAACAGGCTTTTAAATATATCCGGACGCCGTACACAATAATGATCGATGGAGATGCCACCTACAAACCGGAAGAGGTGTCTACACTCCTAAAACCACTTCAGGAAGGAATCGATCATGTAATGGGGAATCGGTTTGCAAACTATAAAGAGGGTGCTTTCACGCGTTTAAACATGGTTGGAAACAAAATCATGAATAAGATGTTTGGATTCGCTTATGGGGTATGGTTTAATGACATCCTCACCGGATACCGTGGATTTAATAATAAAGCGATTAAAACGTTTGAACTTAATGAGACAGGTTTTGAAATAGAAACTGAAATGACCATAGAAACCATTAAAAAACATCTTACCGTAACAGAAGTACCTATCACATACCTCCGGCGGAGGGGGGACCCAACGAAACTGCATCCATTTGAGGATGGTATCAGGATTATGAGCACCATATTCAAACTTACAAAGCTACACAACCCGCTCTTCTACTTTGGAATAATTGGGATACTGATGACAGTTACAGGTGTAACGGTTGGCATTTACATAGTGCTTGAATGGTTAAAAGGTATCGACCACATACCACTGACTATCCTTGCAACACTTCTTATCATGGGTGGAATACAGATATTTATGTTTGGATTGCTGGGCGACCTGGTGGTAACGTTGCATCGTGAAGTTTTAAGAGGTATACAAAAGAAAAAATAATATCATAACCCGGATAATATCAATCTTAGATCTCCAAACGTACACAAAGATGATATTGGCAGTGCGTTTCAGATAAGAATTCCAGAGCAGGCAAAAATCGATAAGAACGCACGGAAGCGTTTTTAAACTTACATTTTGATTTTTGTTTGTTGTTTATCTCCACACAACGATGCAATATAAATTGGTTGAAACAGTTGGAGGATGCCTGGTGTCTGTAATACGTATCCGTTCATCGGAATAAGTAAGTTTTTCACATACTGCCATCGTGGCTTCGATGTCATGCCTGGTCAGTAGATTTGCAAGCTCAACTGTGCCAAAGGTTTTGGGATCTGGCAGCAAGAACAATGTTCTTCCCTGTTCTATTGCTTCAATGATTCTGTTTTGTTGTGTGGTGTAATCCCTGCCATGTACAGTAACAATCTCCACGGTTTCTTCCACAATCCCAAGTCTGGCACAGGCTATCTGCATGCTGGATATTCCTGGTATTACAATATCTGTTGGTTTTTTGTATTTTCCAAGTCCGGAAAGCATGGGGTCACCTGTCGAGAGCACAACAGTTTCGTCCGGAAGAAATGGTATCTCTGAGTAGTCCTTAATGAGGTTGGCTTTAACATGTATGTGATCCTGTGCAATCTCTATTGCCCGCTTTGAACCATAAATGATCGTTGCATTTTCTATTGTTCTGATTGCTTCTTTGGTAAGTTGCATTGGTCCTATACCGACCCCGACAATCTTCATTTTGTTCCCCCTGTGTCATATATCTGTGTACCATTTCCGTCAACTATTACGATTCTAATGTCGTATTTTTTTGAAGCGACATTGATGCTCTCGCTGATGACAGGATGGGATGGGTCTTTTTCAATTAATTCTGTTACTGTGTGGTATTTTGTCCGGGTTAATATCTGCGGGTTTGCCCATTTTAGTATGAGAGCCGGGAGCCCGCAGAGAATGGTTTTTTTTCCGTATTCCCCTGAGGTTTCAACCGCTTGTTCTATGCCGCTTCCAATGAGTATTACAACGCGATCAGGAAACAGCATGTGAGCATACCGCATGCCTCTCCTGCCTGTAGTCAATACCGGTCTCTCAGCGTTTTTGATCTGCTCTTTATTGGATGCTTGCAGATGTTTATTCCATGGTTCAACAAAGCCGGTGGTTCCAAGTATGGAGATGCCCCCCTGTATTCCAAGCTTTCCATTAATGGTGTGCTCTGCTATTTGCCTGCCGGAAGGTACTGTTATCAGGACTTCTACGCCGTGCATATCAATCTCTTTTAATGCTTCTTTTATAGCTGTTAGTATCTGCCTTCGCGGGGCCGGGTTTATGGCAGCTTCTCCCTTTTTCAGATAGAACACGTCACGGTTTGCAGTACCGATACCTTCTCCTGCTGCAAGTGTGATTGCTGCTGCTGCTTTCGCCTCGGCAATGATGTTAATGCCATTTGTCACATCCTCACCATGATCGCCAGAGTATTTGATTGCAACGGCTTTTCCATTTTCAGCGCGTACTGGCACGCTGATTGTAATGCCTATAGGGGTCATTATATTAACCTCGCTGGTATGGTATTTTTTGAGGGATAATACTGCTGCCTTTGATGCAGCAGCAGCAGTGGTTCCTGTGGTATACCCACGATGAAGTACCTCGCCTGTCGAGAGCAGTACCAGTTTTCCAGAGTGTATGCCCTCTTCAAGCTCTCTTCCTTGAATGCGTGAGCGTTCTATCCACTCAGGTGGTATTTCAAAGTTATTAACAGGGTCCTTCATTGTATTGATTCTTCTATTTCTCGACTACTTCGTAGTCGAGAGTTGATGGTTACCGGTATTATATTTCTACACTCTATTGCCTGCGGCACTTGATTGCTGACGCAATCAAAAATTATTTTCTGCACAACGAGGTTATGCAGTGCTTGAAGATAACCGATGTTTATGTTTCGATAAAGGAAAGTACTTAGTATAACATAGGCTATAATGATTATAAGAGTTACCATGGCTGATGAGGATGAAGAGATCTTACACGACCTTGTAATTCCAGATCATACACAGATGGAAGAGCTCACCATTGCAACAGTTGGCGATGCTATCATTGGAAACCGTGTAAGCCTAGGTTATGGTATTATTGCAGACAGTATCACTATTGGAGAGCATTCCAGTATAGAGGGAAATATAATAGCACGTTCTGATCTGCGAGTAGATCTCTGGACAAAGATTAACGGCAGCGTACAAACTGATGCTGATGCATACTTTGGGGAATTCGTTAACGTAAACGGGAAGCTTACAGTAGATGGCAGCCTTGATGTAGGGAACAATGTCCAGATCAAAGAGGGCTACACTGCCAAAGGCTGGATAATAGTACGAAATCCACTGCCTGTACTTACCTACATATTTCTCTATCTAATAACCCTGTTTCAACTTGATAGAGGGAGTGAAGAAATAGAAAAAGCACTAAATCACCTGTTCAGTGAAGAAGAGCAGTTGCTGTCTACGAACCTGCTAACAATACCGGATCATGCTATTATCAGCTTAACGGATATAATAGTACACGAGGCAGCAATTATATGCAGCGACTGTCGTCTTTTTGGGAATATAAAAGCAAGATCGCTGTGTATGGGCGATCGAAACAATCTTTTTGGAAGTATCCGCACAGATCAGGACATACACATTGGTACTGGCTGCATTATCCATGGAACACTTGAATCGAAGACAGAAATTAGAATCCTTCGCGGCACTCATATCATGGGCGATGTCAACGCAAACAAGGTTACTTTCCATGAAACTGCATGTATAGACGGCGCGATCCGTGCACCGGGGGGTGTGATTACAATCAAGGATGATGTGGATGGGCTTGCTAACGATATGCTCAACACATATTACTGTTTCAGTCTGCTGTTTCCAGACTCGATATAATGTGTTTTATTTTAAAAAGCAAATATCCCGTCATCTCGCAAACAGCTTATAATTTATACCGCCACGTATTGAGCTTTTTCGAAGCTCTGAAACTGTAGTGAGAGTATAGGAATCAGGTTCTTATTCTCGATATTTTATGGGTGGGATTCGTCTTTTCTGGTAAAAATAACCACAGAGATCACAGAGGACACGGAGTTCTCATCTCTCTGTGCTCTCTGTGGTTAAATTCCTTGCGCGGTTCCGTAAAGCAATGATTCACTGCTACGTAAGATATCATACCAAAAGCGCAATTTTTGTCGGTGCTGAGTATAACTTAAGCATGTTCCTGACTATTATGGGAGGTTGCCCCCGCCCATCAGCTCTTTCTGTTTTTCGATATTAATCCGGATTAAAATTTCAAAAATCTTTTTTATTTCACCAACATCAAGACCCAGCTCTGTGGCATTCTCAGTAGCACGGTTGAGTACAATCTTACTCTGCAGTTCATCATTGATCTGCATGTCTTCTATTCGTTTTTCCCTGAGTACAGCTTCTGCAAGTTTTGTTCTTTTAGCTATAAGCGATATAATATCCCAATCGAGCTTTGATATCTCATCACGAGCATGTTGAAGTGTCATGGCTTAATCCTCTATCCTGTATGCATCAAAATTCCTTATTTCCTTGATTACTTCGTAATCAAGAGTTGCTATTAATTTCTGCACAACGAAGTTGTGCAGGTTTCAATCCTCTATCCTGTATGCACCCTTATTATTAATCCTCGTATTTATGACTTTTCCGCCAAGACCACTCCATGCTTCTGCAACTTTTTTAGTGTTATCACCGTGTGTGATTGCTACATAAGATGGGCCTGTGCCGCTGAGACTTGCAGATACTGCCCCGGCTTCAAGAGCGGCAAGTATTGGCTCAGGACTAAAACCAAGAGCAGCAGAGTATATTATGCCGTTTAGGGTCATAGCATGCCAGTAATCCCCACTTTCAGCCATTGCATTTGCATCAGCAATCCAAGGCGACACAAGTCTGCACCTTGAGACATTCACATCCTTGCTGAATGCCTGTATCGCTGGGGCGTACACAACTGCTTCAGCCTCGATCTGCTCATGTCTGATGATCAATCGTTTTTTATTGTCAGTTACCACGACACCACCAAGATAAGAAGCAGCGGCATCATCGAAGGCACCGGTGATGGTAACGCCTGCTTCAACTGAAGCATCAACACCAATATTTATCGCATCCATCGGCTGGAGTTCCTCTTCTATTGCAAAAAGTGTTGCCAGAACAGCGGCATTCGCTGCAGCACTGCTGCTTTTTAGTCCGCTTGCCTGTGGAATATTACTTATCGTTTTTACAATGCCCCCACATTTTAGATTGAAATGCGATAATGTGTGTTTTACTGCAAGTTCAATCAGACACGTGTCTCCACCGCCTTCGATGACTCCTTTTATGCCACTCCTGTGAGAAGTTAGTGTTACTTCTGCTATGGTGTGTAGATCAAGGGCAAAGGCAGCGCCTTTCCATGTTGAAATCGCATTTATTATGCTTCCTGCACCACATGCGGCTGCTTTTCCATAATATGTCATATTTTTTATCTTATCTGTTGTAGAATCATCAGTGCATCGAGGGATGTTACTTTGCCGTCCCCACTAACATCAGCAACAGCAAGGGTTCCAGGATTGCAGAGACTGCTACCAACTGCGATTTCAAGCACGATTGCAGCATCTGCTGAAGTGATTTGGGTATCGCTATTTACATCACCTCTAAGCTTGTTATAAAAGGAAATAACAACACTGTCTGTTGCTGTAACCCCTCTACCGTCGGTTACTTTTGCTGTGATTGTGTGAGAACCATTTGACAGATTTCTGCTGAAGGTATCAGTACTTCCGATGTAGTTGTTGATAGTTGAGGTCCAGTTGTAGCTGTATGGTGGTGTGCCGCCGATTACACTGCTTGCAAAGGTAATCGGGTTTCTCTGTAGTCTATGAATGGGAGATGTGATTGATATTTTCAGTGATCGAGGTGATGTGTAAAGTGTTTTCTTAGAATAACCAGCCTTCAGGGTGACATTTGTAAGATTGAGCACTTCCGTGTCATTATAGTATTGTGTAACATTATGTGAGTCAAGGCTTCCACTCACTGTTATTTGATTGCCACTGTCTTTCAGCATAAATGTGTCAGAGAAGATTCCCTCGTCGATTATCCGGTTGTTTTTTGAGAGTTGTAGAGCTATGGTGCTCCAATTGATCTGTTTGGCTGCAATGTCATATCCGTATGTTAGATGTACTGGATACCAGTGTGGAAGATCTGCAAATTCTCTTCCATCAAGCTCTGAATACTGCTTAATATCCCTAAGAAACACTGCATCAGTTTCTGTGCCATGAAAAACAGTACTTATGTCAGCAGTGAATACTTTCATGGAGCCCTTGTAGTAGGTATACACTTGTTTGCTGCTCATCACGGTATCATATACAGGTGTACCGTTTTTCAGGAGTGTGAACCAGACCTGTCTTGGATATACATGTGCATCAATCTCTCTTGGGTTGAGGGCGTAGTTCTCGTGCAGCGCCCATATCTCTCCATTCGGATACTGATCAGCGAGTAGCATGGACTGGTTTAAGATCAGGGTGTCATTCGTAGAGTGCTGTCTTACGCTGCTTAACAGTACCATGTTTGTCGATTTCCCTCCATGGAACACAGAACCGATAACAATCTCTAAAGCGCCATCAGTGTATCTCTCACCATCATGAACTATTGCATTGCTCCTGTGAGTGCCATTGGAAATCTGTAGCCACGCCTCCCTGGGTGTAGCCCTTGCATCGATGTCCATCAAAGAGAGATTATAATTTTCTTCAAGCTCTGCTGTTTCAAGTGGCGCAGCTTCCTCTGGCATGAATAGATAGGTTGCATTGTTTATCAGAACACTTTTATCTATCTCTGAATACTGATAGACGCCCTCAAGTGTAACCAGCTTGCTGCCCACACTGTTCATGCCCCAAAAAATATCGCCTACACATGCACTGAAAATAGTTGTGTTGGGTCCGTACGAGAAGCAATCGCCCGATACAACCACTCTATCCATAACTGTTACATTGTTCTTTGAGAGCTGCAGCCACGCCTGCCTCGGTGTAGCCCCTGCATCAATATCCAGAAGGGAAAAATTATAGTTTTCATATATCTCCCAGTCCTGTCTATCAGGAGAACCGTGTATGAATAAGTAAGTATTATTGTTTATGAGAAGACTTCCATTTGTCTCCGAGTACTGGCAGACATCTGTCAGCCTCACCAGATCGGTGGCGGTTCCTTTGAAAATAGCCTCCATTTTAGCGCTGAATATCTCGCAATGTGTCCCGTTATACCTGTAGATATCTCCTGGTCTCACAACAATATCCTCTATTACATAGTCATCTTTTGATAACTGAAGCCACGCCTGACGCGGGGATGATTTTGCATCAATGTCTATCAGGGCAAAGGTATAATTCTCATAGAGATTCCACCTGGCTATACCTGACCATGCGGCGGGGAGAGGAGAAGGAGGAAAGCTGTTTATAGCTATAAATGGATAAAACCTGAGGGAAGAAGAGTCTGCAATTTTAAAATTGATCTTGCCAATTATGTGTTTAGTACTTTCTGGATCAAGGGAAAAATTGTAGTTGTTATTTAGAATAAGTTTCTTCTGTGTGGCATTGACAACTTCCAGTTTACCGAATTCATCCCCGCTTTTTATAATCGTTACGTCTGGGGAGATTGCCCATGTGTATCTTAACTGCACCATATCACTGGTTGCACCTACAAACACGCTGTCTACATAAGTTACAAAGAGAGGAACATCACTTTCACCACTGAGATCCTCTTGGTAGGTAACCACATCTCCATCAGCTACAACTTCATCTTCAAGCTTTACGCCATCCTTGCTTAGGACAAGCCATGCCTGTCTCGGAGTTGCTCTGGCATCGATCCCCTGAGCCGTCAAACTCCAGCCATCTCCAATATCCCATGTCTCGCCAATCGTCAGGGTTTTTTTATCACTTGGCGTATTATCCTGCTCAACAACTATCCTGGCAATCTTATTTGCCTTTTCGTTGATGGCTGCATACTGCTCTCCTTTCCAGCCAATAACTGAATAATTAGCTTCTCCATTCACTAAAAGTCCTTTATATTTATAAACATTGAAATATTTATGAGTACTATGAGTCTGATACGTCAGATTTCCTTTTTCTATCGTTCTGCCAGAAATTCCTGAAATCTCCAATTTTTCAGTTTTAATATCCTGATCCAAATCGTAATAAAGCCCTGCAAAAGAATACGAATCCCATGTTTGTGTTTCTGTACCGTTTGTCAACATTCCTCTGATCTCACAATACCCTGAGCAGTCTATAAACGGATAAAATCTCAACTCATCAGAATCTGCTACCTTAAAACGAACCTCTCCCATCACATCAATCATGTCACCAGCATCCAAAGATATTGATTCTCGGTTTTTCATTATGATTTTGCCACTTCGTTCTTTCACTTCCATGATGCCGTAGGTATCACCAGTTTCGATTTCTATGGGATTCTCTGAAATCTGGAATACTCCGTGAATGAAGGCTGCATCGGTCTCCCTGCCATGGAAAACAGTTTCAACATACACAATTATTATTGGAACATCACTGACATTCCCAATCTTTTTCTCGTATACGTAGTTTTTACCTTTATCGACAATTTCATCGCTCCCAGAGACTTCTTCACCATCTTTTAGTAGTACAAAGCGCACCAGTGTATCATTTACACTGATGTCAATGGCTTTTAGTGCATACCCTTCCTTAAGAGGTAGAGTGCTTCCAATGGTGATAGTATGCTTATCGTCTTCATCGATTAACACTTTAGAAAGGTACCCTTTTGAGAGTAGATCTTTACTGGTTACTGGAATTGTGTTATTATAAGCAGCAAAGTATTCCTCAGCCATAAAACCAATAAGATCGTACTTGCCCCAGTCATCATGTTCAAAGTTGATATTGATTGGATTAGATTCATACACCAAATCATTTTCATCGATGCTGCGACCAGATGCACTTTCAACCGTCAACGTCTCGCTCCAAAAATCAGTATCAAAATCATAGAAAAAACCGGCGAAGTTGTATGAATTCCAACTTGCTATACCTTTGCCAGTGGCATTGGGTTTATGGTTAGTAAGGTTATCATACACGTCACCGCGTATTTCCACTTTATTCACCTCTACTTTATCCACCTCTTCTCCAGTGACGAGCTTATAACTCCAGCGTTCTGGAAATGATATGGTTACTCTGGCACTATCTCTACTAACGTCTCTTGTATTAGTTATAGATATCACTGGGTTATCAGCACTCGGATAATGGATTGTCTCGTTTTTACGACCATAGACCTCTCGCGGCTCGTATAAACAACTATCACAGCTAATATTAAGCAGTGCCCAACCAAACTGCCATTCAGTACCGACAAGTGTTACCTTGTAGTAACCATCTTCAAAATATATACTATCTCCAGTTTCAAGTGGAAATTCAAAACTTATTCTATCATCAGCAGAAGCGACCTGGCAGGTACACATCACAGATATGAAAAATAACGTTATTAATAACAGATAGCTGCGTTCGGTAGTCAAGTGCTTCACCTTAATCGTTCGTTTAATCTTATTTTCCACATCATATAAAAACCCATCATTATTTTTGGTAAAGTATATGTTTCGAGCTGAGGCGGAAAAAACCACGAGATTCCACGAGACTAATACAAGAAGATGATACTTAGGCATACGATATTATTTAGATTTGCATTTTATATCTTGCATGTTCATTTTTTCTCGTGAAAATCTGTGTAATCTCGTGGTTACAAAAAGGAGCTAAACAAATACCAATATTATATTTCAAGCTCGTGATAGGCAGCGTTAATCAGGTCTGACACATCAACATCATTTTCCATAGCTATTATCAAAGCGCTTACATTTATATCAACCAATCTAGATAATTTTTTCTGGTTCTGGTTGATAGCTGCTATGACCTTCCGTTTATCCTCTCCAGTGTTAACGATGATCCGCTCAATTATTTTTTCAAACAAGCTTTCTTCTGCTGTATTTATTATATCAGTGGTTGGCTTGAAATCGAATGGGGGGTTTACCTGTGTAAGATCAAAGTTTACTGTTACAAAATCTCCTTCTTGTTGCAGCAGTCCGTTGTTTACAGCAGTTGAGAGCACAGTTTTTGCTTCATCCGGTTTAAACCATTTTAAATCCAGTACAAGGCTGAGGATGAATTCTTTTGTCTTAATGCTGCGTTCACCTTTTATTTTGAAAGGTTGCACAACGGCGTAAATCAAATCATTCATACGATTTTAAATTGTTTTTCATATCTTTTAAGATTATAGAGTAGGTATTAAACTATAAATGTGTGTTTATTTCACGGCATGTTATCCAACCGATACTGCTTTGTTTCTCTTTTTATCTGGAGTATCTCTCGTGAAGCAGTCGCTATACGATTCCTATACTCCGGCAGCGTATATATTCCAAGCCTCCAGTTATCGTGCTGTGATTTTTCAAGAGAAGCCACTATTGGCGATGCTTGATCCAGCGGTAATGTGGTGTCATTGATTATAATCTGTGCTTTACTCTCGCATATCTCTGGCTGTGGTGGTATGTCAACAATTACATAGTCCGGATTGATATTTGCTGTTTCTGCTATTTCATGTTCAAGTCGTTTGGAATGTCCAATGTATGTCAAAATGTTTGCAGGAAGATTGTCAAATCCTGTGTATATGGCCCGTTTGAAGAGGTTTCTGTTATTCAACCGATTTGCTATTTCTTTTGTGTATTTATCTGATTGTTGCAGGGTTGTGATAAGAGTTGTATCATCCATTGAACGTAGCTCGAAGGGTTGCAGTTTTTGTTTATCCAGCAGGTGTTCAATGGCTTTCTGGCACATGCTTTCTGCTATACGACTTACATGATGATAATATACTGTTGGATGCATAAAGAAGCGTGATATAAGTAAAGCCTCTACCGCCCGCAACCCGCCCATTTCCACCGCAAGTTTGTTTCCATGAAAATGTATTTCGTGAAGGAGTCTCAGATGGTCAATGAGCCCATAAGCAACACCTGTATAGTGAGAATCCCTGATCAGGTAATCCATGCGGTCAACATCAATTTCGCTTGTAAGTATCTGGCTTTCATAAGTCTGGCCTTTTATATGTTTTACTATCTGTTTTGGCGAGATTTCGTATGCTTCAAGTATGCTTGCAATAACCGTATGTTCAACAATATCTTCCACATCAATATGAGTTTTTCTGGTGTACCTGTGAATTAGTTCTTCAGTGGTGTGGGATAGCGGCCCATGTCCAATATCATGAAGCAAGGCTGCTAGCTGTATTTCTTTTTTTATCTGTGGATCCTCTATAAGGTGTGTGAGCTTGCACGCGAGATAGTAACTTCCAAGACTATGTTCGAATCTTGTATGATTTGCACCAGGGTATACAAGATACGACAATCCAAGCTGCCGTATCCGCCTCAGCCTCTGGAAGTATGGTGTATCGATGATTTGAACGGCAAGAGCATCAAGCTGGATGTGTCCATGTACCGGATCGCGAATGATCTTCATACGTAGTACCAGAATGTTGTTGTTTCCACTTATTTATATTACTTCCGAAAAGTTTTACTTAAACCTGAGCGATGATGATTGACCTGAAACTTGATTGCTGGCACACTTGATTGCTTCGCAATCAAGAATTAAAGGTTACCGGTATTTTTGCACAACGAAGTTGTGCAGTTGTTAGGTTAATCTCTGCATACGGAGTATGTAGTTCTGCGACTCCAAAATGACTAAATTGTCTATGATTTCACAAGCCTGGCATGATGCTATTGGTGGAAACACATATATTATCAGAATGGGTTACTATGTTTTGTATGTCTAAACATGCTGCTGTGGTGTTTGATAGTGCTGGCACTCTGCTTTCTATGTATCGAATTGCCAAGGACATAAATAAAAATTTGATGCTGTGTGATGTGTCTACTGTTGCAATGGCTAGTAAAAAAAAGGAATGTGTAATCGCAGTAATCCACATGGAAGATGTTGAAGATATACAACAACTCCCATCTTCAATTCCAATCCGTGATTTTCTTGACACCTATAACATTGATATTGGTATTACCTGCACATCGCAGCCTATAACAAAAGAGGCGGTTATCAAAGCTGTTAAAAAGGATAGTAGGGCAACAGTAAGAGACCTCCAAGAGGTACTGGATGAGGTATTGTCCGGTTACAATAATCGTTATTATGTTGGAATTGGCATCATGGTAGATATGGAAGCCCAGAACATCCCATACGCTTTAAGCAGCAGGGGGAGTTTATTTCCTCATGTAAAAAAGATTATCGCAGCCTTGCACCAGCTTGGAGTTGATGTGTACATAGCTTCTGGCGATCGACAACTGGATATTGAGCACTTGGCTGACTGTATTGGAATTACGCAAGAGAAATCCTTTGGTTTATCCACTCCTCTTCGTAAAAGGGAGATAGTCAATCGACTTAAAAAGAAATATAATCCGGTAATTATGGTAGGAGATGCTATAAATGATTTACTTGCCTTTGAGGCTTCAGACATGGCGATACTAACTTTGCAGCAGTATAATATGCGTCCAGCAAGGCTTCTTGAGAGTGTAGATAAAACCATCAATCGGTTAGATGAACTCGTGCCGATTGTAAAAGAACTGATAGACTGATTACTGCATGGATTTGAAATGGTAAACAAATATTATTCACTTGGCTATTCAACGTGCCCTAATGATACCTTTATATTTCATGCTTTAGCCCACAACCTTGTCGATACCTGTAACATCAGATTTAACCAACACCCACATACAACGCAAGCAGAAACAAATCTACCTGTTGATACCTATAACATCAGATTTAACCCGCACCTGCATGATATTGAGACATTGAACCAGCAGGCATTTTCAGGATGCTATGATGTAAGCAAGCTTTCCTACCATGCACTTGGATTCCTGCTTGATGAATACTCTCTTCTGCGAAGTGGAAGTGCACTTGGAAGAGGGTGTGGGCCAATTATTGTTGCACAAGAGAGTTTCAAACAGGCAGAGCTTACTGGAAAAACAATTGCTGTGCCAGGAAAATTTACCACTGCATACCTGTTGCTGCAATTGTTTGAGCCAAAAATAAAAAACATAGTTATCATGCCATTTGACAAAATAATGCCTGCGGTAGCAGATGGAATTGTTGATGCGGGAGCGATCATTCATGAAAGCCGCTTTACCTATCCACACTATAGGCTAAAGAAAGTGGTGGATCTTGGAGAATGGTGGGAAGATGAGACTGGGAAGTTAATTCCCCTCGGTTGTGTTGCTGCAAAGCGAAGTATTGGCAAAAAAGCCATAGATACTATCGACACAGCTCTTTGTGAGAGCATCAAGTATGCAAATAAAAACCCTGGTGCAGCAATGCAATATGTAAAACAGTATGCACAGGAAATGGCAGACGATGTGATACAAGCCCATATCGGCATGTACGTTAATGATTACACTATCGACATAGGAGTAGATGGTAAAGCGGCGGTCGAAACACTATTCCAGCTTGCGCGAGAACAACAGATTCTGCCACAAACCGATAAACCATTGTTTTAAAAAGATGTTACACTTGTTTACACTTTTTGCCACAAAGAATATGTATGATGGTGTATTGATGTAAAAAAAAGCAGTCCTGTAGGGTAGTGGTCAATCCTGCCGGCCTTTGGAGCCGGCGACGGCGGTTCGAATCCGCCCGGGACTACTGGAAAATGCTTCAGCGCTCCGATAGTGTAGCGGCCAATCATTTCGGCCTTTCGAGCCGAGGACTCGGGTTCAAATCCCGATCGGAGCACTTAAAATATTTTTGCATTTCCATAATTCCAGATATTGCGTATCTAACAGTTTATTGTGTTCCCCTAACTTATCATGATTTGTCTCTTAACCAAACACGCATGATGATTTATCAGATTGTTCAACGCGAGTTATCAGAGAAGCCATATTTTCTAAGGCGGGCGAGAGTTCCGAACTCCGTTCATTTCTCTCCATCTGTCCACCTTTCAAGATGGTTCTTCAACTTCTGAACAAAATTCCGGGCTGTTTCTAACCGAACTTTAACAAAATTTCGACCAAAAAACTCACGTAATCAACATCGGTTAGCATCTTATCCATCGAACACACGCCGGAATTTATGGGTACAACCTCCTTCACATCAAATAGCGGCATCTTGATGTCAATTCCTTTTTTAATATACTCATAGTTATTAATATTTTGTCCACGATTGCATATAACGTTCTGCAAGTATACAAAGTTGCCAGTAAGGCCAATTTTGGTGAAGGTGATAGCCGAAGCCAGATACGCTCTGTTATGCGCCAGCCCCACCAGGGTGTGTGGTGCGAAAGGCATTCTCATAGATTAGCTTTAGAATCTCTTTTCCATGAGGTTGTGGTATATTTCTTCCCTCTTTTTTCGCAGTCTCTATCCACAGTTCCATAGCTATTTTTATCTCTTCCAATGCCTTTTCTTCGTTTTCTCCGAACGCTGTGCATCCCGGTAATTCCGGTACCACCGCGATAGACCCCTCGTCTTCTTCGCTGTGGAATATCTCTATTGCGTACTTATACATCTCTTTCATCTTCCTTTAAGAGGTTATACTTTTCAATAATCTTTATAAGTTGTTTTACTTGATAAGGTTTTACCTTACCACTTACATTTTGAAAATTTAACATTTCATCTATTCCATCTCGCACATAAATACGATGGCTGCCCCTTCCGCCTTTAAATCTAAACCCAAAAACCTCAGCGACCGTGCATAGCCTCTTAAAACGAATCTTCTTTGAGTTCCTTTTCAACTCTTCAAGTATACGAGCCTTATCCATACAGCAACCTCAACCACCACATCACATTAAAATCTTTTACACGCGTCAGCATTTGGGCGTTAGCCGCGGGTGCCGTGTTATCTGACGTTTGGCAGTCGTTCGATAGAGGTTCTCCCTAAACTCGTCAGGGGTGTTATCCTGACTTACCGTAGAATGCCCCTTAACGTGCCTATCGCCAGCTCACGTAGAAGAACCACGCATCCGAGCGCCATCTGACGTTTGCTTCTTGAGCACCACGTGGCTGCCGCGTTGCCGCACTCTCTATAAGCCCAAGCGTCAGTGCACGCACGGCTTCTTTTCCTGATATCCTGCGCAACTTAGGCATACACTATGGCATCAAAACCGGATAGAGTTCTGTCGCTTCTTTCAGATTGGCGATGGCTTCCTCGATAGTGTATCCCTGGCTAACCATCCCAACTTCAGGGCATTCTGCTACGTATAGATCTTCTTCCTTGTGGAGAACCGCGGTAAAGGTTCGTATTGCCATTTCAAACACCTCCCGGTATTGCTCTTAAAGATGTTATCTACCAAGGCGAATATCAGATAACGTTTCCAGCACATACGACGTTGCGACCGAAAGGGGCAATGTTCCGGAGGGCAGGGGCGAAGCCCGCACCATTGGTGTTCGGTTAAGAAGTTTTGGTGATTTATTGCTCACGTTTTTGACGACTTGAAGGCTCTGGCAAATCCTGATGCACATCAAAATCACAACCAGTCATGGATGGAACCCAATCTCAATTTCGCCCAATAGTTTATTGTGTTCCCCTGGTTTATCACGATTTGTCTCTTAACCGAACACGCATGAAGCCCGCACTGTATATGCTGTGTTAGGCGAAGTGGCAGTTTTGTCAAACATTTTGTAATTTGTAAACCCATATTTTCCCTACGCCTTTGGAATATCTTTCTGGATTAAATTTACCTGGAAAGCAAAAGACAATTTGCACGTCTGGATGTATCTGGGAAAATAAGTAAGCCGCAATAGTTTGTAATTTACTGCATTGAGGCGTTATAGCTACATTATAATACTCATATAATTCGTGTCCACTATTCTCAATGCTTTTGTATATTTTATCCAACTCAGTAACTATCTCGGATATATAAAACGTAGAGATACCCCTCTCCACATGATTAAATTTATTAAACAAGTCTACATGCAGTTCTTTTGAAAAATCTCTTCTCCATTCAAATTTTTCATGAGGAGAACCTCCATAGCACACTACTACCATGTTTGGACGGTAAGTGTCTAATAACCCTGCAGCTCTTGAAGGTTCATATCCAACAAGGAATATGAGACATATTGGTTTATTCTCAGTGAAATATCCTTTAAAACCCGGTAAAATTATCACCTCTCTTGTACCAGAAGCGCCCAATTCATCACCTAATTTTAATATATCCTCTTCCTCATCGCTTTTCATTAGTCTTTTAATTTCGGCTCTTTTTTCTATAGAGGGGTAGTAAATGTCCGCTTCCGCATATAATATTACTATCTCCTTGCCCAAAAACCTTTTTTTGGCTTGATGTACACTTAGTAATATCAGGGAATTGGCCATTCCCGATATATCTATGAAAACTGTTCCAATATCTTCTATTGGTATTCTTTTAAATGCTTCTATTATGTTAGCCTTGATTTGATAAATATGGTCTATATCAACTATTGCGTTTTCTAGTAAACGGCATGATATCTGGGGTAAAGTGGATTGGATAAATTCTAAATTGGGTTTATTGTATTCTTTATGCTTAGTGTCAGAATATTCAAGAATAAGAGAATATTTAAAAAAGTTCTCCCTTCTGTCTTTCAATCTTTCAACGATAGCACGAGATCTATCTTCGAATCCGGCTGCACAAATATAAAGCGAGTCACTTCTTTCTTTTATAAACTCTAGTTTGAATTCGTCTATACTACTCATTTCTATCACCTTCTAAAAAATCAAAGATTTCTAATTGATGCTTATCTATTTTTTTCCCTGTTATAAGTTCCTGCCTAAATTCATCGGGATGTAAAATGAATTTTTCTAATCTATCCTTTGATAATCGAAGATGCTCTCTTTCACGGTAAGTTGTCATCAGGGCCGGTGTAAACTTTTTATGCAGTGTAATTTTTTGAACCAATCCTATTTCCTCTCTGGAAAAACAAAGACCTCTATCTAAAAAAACAGAATAACGGATTAATGTTCTAAATATTTTTTTTGCATCTTCTGATATTTCTTTAGCATCGATCCTTTCTATTGTAATCATTTCGTATTTCCTGCCTTCCTCGTTAGTTATCTCTTTCTCCAAATACTTGCGAGATATTTCGCCAAAATTTCTAACGATATTAAAGATTTCTCTACCATGATATGTAATATTCAGTAAGCTCCTGTACTCTTCTAGAGAATGTTTTCTAATGGCTCTATCCTGAATCTCTATTGGCATTTTTGTTTTTCCTTCTTTTATTTCATCAGATAGATTTTTTTTAGTTTCGCATTCTCTAAAGATTGAATCACATATAGCAATAGCATCTCTCACGCTCCTCGAAGACAACTGAATAACCAAGTCCCATCCAGCAAATTTAATTTTATTATATACATCTCGATTTCCCTTGGCGCATTCAGAGAGCAAAGTTATCAATTTCTGTGCAGAATCTGGCGAATTTCCTAAAAGTCCATTGATATTCTGTTTATGATTAGCTATTTCAAGGCGCTTATTAATTATCTTCCCTAAATATTGTTTGTAGATTTTATCAGTGTATCTATCCCCAGGCGCTCCCATGAAGGATAGGTCCATATATGTATAATCATTGGTAGGTTGCAAAGTTTTACCAGACATATCTTCATAGGTGTAGGCAAATTTTTCTGTTGAAAATTTACAGCAATATATTTCGTTAAGGCATGACATAAACGAATTGATAATTTTTTGGCATTCAAAAGGAACCTGAGGATCGCTTACATCATCAAAAATAACATAAAATTTTATGTTAGATAGCTCAGAAACAGAATTTTTTAAACCACTGAAAAAATCAATTAATAAATGCTCATTTAACATCTTGCTAATATCTGGATAATTCTCATCTTCACCTAATATACTTTCACAATAGTTTTCTTCAATGCTTAATATGCCATCCAACTGTTCAAATGGTCTTTCTTTTGCTTCAGGAGTCATCATAAGATCCCTCTTTAGATATTGAGTCAAAAATTTCAAGATTGACTCTATTTTTGGCTCGCTCGATAGTACCCTCTCCGTGTAACCATCGTTTATTAAATTTAGCGTCCTCTTAATGATTCTTAGCGCAATTATGTGTTTGATAAGTAGTTGTGTTTTAGGTGTAAATCTAAAGTATTTTTCAGAGAAATACTTAAACTCTCCCTGTCTGCAAGCAAAATAAATGCCGAAGATGTTATCAAAAAATGCAACCTTATCTTTCACCTCAGGATATTTATCTGGCCCATTCTGGATTGATTTTACTAATCTTGGAACGAAAGTTAAAGACCTCAAGTAAATAGTCTTACCACATCCTCTTGGACCTGAGCATATTACATTGTCAAATCGTTTGATAGGTGCATACAAAGCATTCTCAACTTCAAACCTTCTAAGCCACAGAGGATCATTAATGTCGTATTGTTCAAATCTGATAAAACTAAACGGTGGCTCCTTTATATTACCTAATTTTGAAGGAGGAGGGAGTTTCGCAGAAAGTGCGTCAAATAAATCCTTAAATGAATGATATTCTCCGTTTTGCAGATTTTGTACTATGTAGTAAAATCTATCCCCCAACTTTTTCAAATCAGGTTTTCCCGATGGAGTAGAAGCATATACTTTTACTATTTTTAGGAGATGTTGTTTGAAATATTCAAAATCTGAAAGCTCAAATTCACGGAATTCCTCGTTTGATTTGATGCCCATGAAATCTATTATGTGAAAGTGGCATATCTTCTTGCCTTTTTCTAACTCGTCTTCAACTACTAAAATGTTATTTGAGTGAAGGTCACCATGATTTAAACCTGATTTCTCTACTTTTTCTAACGTTTTTCCTACTTCTTTTAAAAAATTATCTATAAACTTTCTTAAGTCTATATCTACTTTCTCATTAAGAAACTCATTCAAAGTTCTTCCTTTAATATATTTCATCACAATATATCTAAATTCCCTATCATTCCATTCAAAATCCCCGTAATCATCAGGTAAAACTAAATTGGTGAGATTTGATAGCGGTTGTAATGCCTCTATTTTCTTGTCAAAATCTATGTGGTCAAATATTCCAGGTTTGAATATTTTTATGACCTTATTTTTTATCTTCTTTCTTTCTGCTTTAAAGGTAAAAGATGTAGAACCAATGCCTAACGGTGGTTTTTCTAAAGTATATCCCAAAATTATATCTTTTGGAACATCGTCAATTTTATATTGTGAATATTCAATTATGTCAACCATCTCTTCCCCCTTCTCGGTAGCATAGATCAAACTATTTTTTCCTATAATGAATCTGTTAGATTTCAAAAATACTACGTTATCTTTTACATGGATGATGTGCTTATCTAATTTTTTTATTAAATCATCTACCCCAATTCCCTCATGCTTGGTAATATAAATAAGAACTACTAAATTATCCTCATTCATCAATAGGGTTGATTCATCCTTAAATCTTTCCAGAAGTTTCCAAATGTTTTTTATACTGCTTGTAGCTACCATTTACTCAACCCCCTGATACTTCTTGTATGGTAATATAGAAAGAGCCCTCCTCTTTTGCTCTATCATGTTCTTAACTCTTGTTAATAATGAACATGAATCAATCTCACTTTCCGTAAATGGTTTAATTCTACCATTACGTCCCTCTATTGAGTCTAAAGCACTATTAACATGCCAAAAATTTTTATTACCAAATTCGTAGTAAGTGCTATCGTAAAATACCCACATTTTTTCTGCTAATTCTGGACATCGTGAAAATGCTACTAGCTCTGCTTCAAGTCCCGTAGCATTTAGAACAAAAATCATAATGACGGTATCGGCCTCTTTTTTTATTAGAATATCTTCAAAGTCAAGTGTATTGGTAACATCTACTCCATCATTTCTTGCTTCGTTATATATCTCTTCGAGAAAAAAGGTATCATGGTCGCGTGCGAGTTCATTTTTAATCTGACACCGTTTGCTATAACATTTCTTTGCATATGGATCGATGTTATGTTCACCGGGACCCAATATAAATATAGTTAATTTTGGGAGTGAAGATTTATATCGCCTTACCATGGTTTTTATTTTAGGTATTTCATCGTTACTCATAAATATCCTCTCCGTGATTAAATATCGATATGGCTGCAGGTTCCTTTATTCTCTTTAAATTTGATACTGTTGTTTCAACATAATCTTCTCTTACATCTATTCCTATAGAATCTCTACCTAATCTAAGAGCCTCCACATTTGCAGTTCCGATGCCACAAAAGGGATCCAACACAATATCACCATAAAAAGAATACATTTTAATCAGCCTATGAGGCAACTCATTAGGGAATACTGCTGGATGCGCCTTTTTACTAGTTCCATTTAAGTACCAAATTGGCTCTCTAAGTTCTCTGAATTCTGCCTTTGAAATACGTGATTTTTCTTTTACCTCTTTGGGGATTTTTCTTTTACCTATCTTCCTGAAGACATGAATAGGTTCCAATGCTGTAGAAATCATAAAATTAGATGGATATGGATAACTTCCAAATAGAACTGCTCCATTACGTGAAGTGGTTTTTTTCCAGAAAATCGTACCCATATATCTCAACACTTTAAACTCACTTAAAATTTTCCATAAATCTAGTACTAGATTCACCGTATATGTTCTTTTTTCGATATTATCTTTGTTATAAATGTTTCCGATATTCAATGCAATTTTTCCGTCAGGTAAAAGTACTCTTACGCACTCTTCAAATATCTGTCCCAGTGCCTTAAGATATTCTTCATAAGTATCGTTAAAGCCAATTTGTTGTGAATGTTCATAATTTCGTGCATTCCAATAAGGTGGAGATGTGACAATTAATTGAATGCTATTATTCGTTATATTAAGCAGTTCTTGCTTAGCATTGCCGATATATAATTTATGTTCTGTCTTACTCATGTTATTCGCCTCATGAATGTCCAAACCGCCATTCTACTCAACTCAGATCTATCCAAACTCAAGTTCGTATATCAACTCAAATTGGCGTTATATCCAAACTCACTTCGCATATAAATCCTCTGACTTCACATTATCGAAGATTAAGTCTGGAGGATTTCTTATTTTCCCCCAATATTCCGAAAGCTAACAAGCTCCTATTTCTCTATAATAGTCTCTTCTATCTGCATCCCAAAGTGTCGTGCAGTGTCTTCAAAGTGTGCCAGTACTTCATCTCCTTCTTTGATGTCTGCTACTGATAATGGTGTGCCATCTGGTTTCACGAGTTTGATGGTTTCTGCGTTTTGCAGGAGGGTTTTGATTGTGGTGTTGCTTACTGTTGCTTCGATTAACATCAGTGGTCGTTTTTCGATTTTGACTCGTCCCACAACTGCTTTTTTCTGTTTGCCGTCCTTGTTTACGATCAGTACGTCATCTCCTGCTTCCATTTCCGAGAGGTATCTGGTTTTTTCTCCGATTTTTATGTAGGCGTGTACTGCTCCAGCGTTCACCCGAAACGGTCGTGCTGCAACATAAGGGCTCTCTTCACTTTCTGCGTGCACGAGGAACAGGCCGTTGGACTGGCTTCCGATGAGCATGCCTTCGCCGAGTTTCATCAGGCTGCATGTGTCTATGCAGACACGGTCTCCCATGCTTACCGGTTTTACTTTTGTGATGGTTGCTGCTGTAAGTTCCACTGGTTTCATTTCGCTTTTTTCGCGTGCGTCTGCTATTCTTTTTATCTCGCTTGCGTCATCAGTGTCAACAAGTACGCCGTCTGAGCCGTGTTCCAGTGTTTCAAGCGCGAGTTTTGTTTCTGCTGCATCGGTTATGCCTGCGATTATTTCAACATCCAGTGACTGGAGATCTGCTATAAGATTTTCAAGTGGTATGACTTTCCAGTCGGTTCCCATGACGATCAGGTACTTACAGTGTTGTGCTATTTTGGATGCGAACGCTTCATATTCCTTGTTGTGTATTACTACGTATCCTGCGACTGTTTTTCCGCTTTTTGTAAGTTTTTCTGCGGTTTTTATATCCTCTGAGCTTTCGCTGAGTGGAATAGTTCCGTCTCCTTCGCTGTTTTTCCCGATTACAAGGACATCGGCGTTGCTGTATTCGCTCGTGGTGTGGGCTGCTATTTTGATGTTGCCGAGTGCTTGTACTTTTCCAATATCGTCCTCGCTCACAAGAGTGAAGTCAAATCCCGATTCAAGAGCGGTTGTGATCCTTTCTTTGTCGTTGTCCCAGACATTACTGTCTGCTTTTATCCAAAGGTGTTTCACAATGAAGTTCCTCCATTGCTTTGTATTTCCGCATCGCAAAGCGATACGGGTTTGAATTTATCCAAAGGTGTTTCACAATGAAGTTCCTCCATTGCTTTGCATCTCCGCATCGCAAAGCGATACGGGTTTGAATTTATCCAGATGTATTTCACTTAAAGTTCCTCCATTGCTTTGTCTACCGTGGTGCTTTTGTGAACTATTTTTGTAAGAGCACGGGTCATTGCGGCTGGGTTTTTATGCTGGAACACGTTTCTCCCGATGGCGACACCGCGTGCACCACCTTTCATTGCACCTGCCACCATTTCAAGAAACTCTCTGTCAGTGTTTGCCTTTGGTCCTCCAGCCATTACCACTGGAACCGGGCATCCTGCAACAACGTCTTTAAAGCTGTCAGGGTCGCCTGTGTAGTTTGTTTTGATAATGTCTGCCCCAAGCTCTGCCCCGGCGCGTGCAACATGTGCTACGAGTTCGGAATCGTTCTGGTTTGTGACGTTTTTCCCGCGAGGGTACATCATGGCAATTAAAGGCATTCCCCATGCATCACAGCTTTCTGCGACCATCCCGAGTTTCCGAAGCTGTTTGGATTCTGTTTCAGAGCCAATGTTAATATGAACGCTAACAGCATCTGCTCCGAGTTTTATTGCTTCTTCGACAGTGCACACCTGTACTTTGTCATTAGGATCTGGTGCACGACTTGTTGAGGCACTCATGTGGATAATAAGTCCTATGTCCTGCCCATACCCACGATGTCCATGTTTTGCCATTCCTTTCTGCATGAGAACAGCATTGGCGCCGCCTTCTGCTGCCTTGTTAACAGCCTCTGGCAGGTTCACAATACCAGCAACAGGACCTATGGAAATACCGTGGTCCATCGGGATGATTACCATATTTCTGCTCTCTCGATCCATTATTCTCTCAAGTCTAATATTTTTTCCAATTTCTGACATACTTAACTCCAACAGTGATATAGTGTGTCACTGTAGCACGGTTAGTATATAAAAATATCGGTTACCAGGTATCTCCAGTAAGAATGGATTCGGTTTTGTCGTTGGTTCGCTGGTTGATTTTTTGTATTTTTACCAGGTATTCGTTATTGATCTTTTCCGGTTTGTGGAATATGGCATCTATGCCAAGTATGCGAAGATGTTCCTTGAATTTCTCAGCGGTCTGGAGGCTCTTTACCAGTATTTGTACATTTTCGCTAATTTTCTCTTCCCCCTGTATTTTTTTGATCGTTGCAATCATCGGCTGGAGGATGCTTCCCCCAAGTTGAATACATCGATGTTGTATCTCTTCCGGAGTTTCATTCCATTCCACTGACTGGAAAGCTTCTCTTGCAATTCGCGAGTAGAAGAAACTTTTTGCGTAATCATGGTAGTATGTGAAGGCATGTTGTAGATCTGAGCAGTTGCTCTGTGAACTGGTGTATTTAAGTGGTGGTTGCTTCATCGCTGGGTCTTTTATGACTACGCCTTCTCGCCCGCATGCTCCAAGATTTTTTATTATTCTGGTGATTTTATTGTATGCTTCAGCTATAGGATATATTCCAAAGAGTTTCGTGCAGGTTATATTGTATTGCTCTGCAATATTGTATTTGGCTGCCACTGATAGCGGTATTCCTGTGTTTTTCTCTCTTATGTCAAAGAGAAAAAATTCGAGGGATTTAACGTTGTAGATGTTTTTTGGAACATAAGGACTATCAGGTCCTGCCATTTCACCGCACAACACAATTCCAGGGTGATCAGTAAATATTTTTTCAGGTATCAAGGTCTGTGCTTTTTCTGTGGTGTAGGGGCAAGTGTGACCTCCTCTTGTGAGTGCGATTATTTTATTGTCAATAAACGCTACTCTTGTGTTGTAGCCATTCATTTTTTCTTCCACTGCAACGCTCTTGCAGCTAAAGTGTGCAGCCAGTGCAGATTGTAACATCATTGCCCTCTGGATTTTTGGAAAACCACGCACTACTTCATAGTTTTTTAAAAATACATTGGTTCCACTTCCAACACCTGATATGCTTTTGTCTAAGATTAAATTTCCATCTGGTGTTTTGTGTAGAGTTCTCCTGTTCAGTAAGCCTCTTACTCGCTGTTTTGTTGTATGAAACAACTCTGCGATTTTATCTATATCTATGTCGGCTGGAATTTCATTCATCTTTACCTTCTTTAATGGTATTTCTTTTTAGTCCACTTCCCTTTAGAAGGTTTTGCTTTGTATATTGATCTGTTCTCGTAGATGCGAATAGTTTAATTAATAGGAAGGATGTGATAATGTCTGTTGGAGCCCGGTAGTGTAGGGGTCAATCATGCAAGGCCCTGGACCTTGCGACACAGGTTCGAATCCTGTCCGGGCTATACAAATCAAATTCTTCAGGTTTTAAACCATGCCAACTGTGAGTGAGAAGATACTATCCGGAGCAGCAGGTGAAAAAGCATCTGCTGATGATTTTATTGAGGCAGGAGTTGATTTTGCCATGGCACACGATGGAACCAGCGTGCTTGCTGTAAAGGCATTAAAAGAAATGAATGTTTCAAAGGTTTTTGACCCGGAGAAAATTATCATCCCTTTTGATCATCTCGCTCCCGCCAATAATGAGACGGCAGCAAACCTCCAGCATGATATTAGAAGCTGGATTAAAGAGCAGGGTATCGTGAACTATTATGATGTTGGTGAAGGAGTATGTCATCAGGTTCTACCGGAACGCGGGTTTGCACTTCCAGGGAAACTTATCATTGGAGCGGATTCTCACACCTGCACTTACGGTGCATTCGGTGCGTTTGCAACAGGTGTTGGTGCAACTGATATGGCAGAGATCTTTGCGACTGGCAGAATATGGCTTAGAGTTCCAAAAACAATCAAAGTCGTAATCGATGGCAAACTGCCAGCAGGAACATCGGCTAAGGATCTGGCACTCATGGTAGTTGGAAGAATAGGATCTGACGGTGCGACCTATCAGGCAATCGAATACTATGGTGAAGCAATAGAACACCTCAATATGGATGGCAGAATGACACTCTGCAATATGGCTATTGAGATGGGGGCAAAAAACAGCGTCATAACTCCTGACAAGAAAACCTTTAAATTCATAAAAAAGTGTGCAGTGGAAAACTACACCCCGGTACATGCTGACAGGAATGCTGACTACATTAGCGAATATAACATGGATGTTTCAGATCTTGAGCCACTGGTTGCATGTCCTCACCAGGTGGATAATGTCTGCCCGGTAAGTGAGGTGGTTGGTACACCTGTTGACCAGGTGTTCATCGGGACATGCACCAACGGCAGGTTGGAAGACATTGAAACAGCAGCAAAAATCACGAAAAACAATAAGTTTTGTGTCCGCACAATTGTAATACCGGCTTCAAGACAGACACTTCTTGATGCTATGGGGAAGGGGTATATCCAGGCACTCGTAAGAGCAGGGGCAATGATTGCACCACCCGGGTGCGGGCCGTGTCTTGGCGCTCATCTGGGTGTGCTAGGGGATGGGGAAGTATGCCTCTCAACAGCCAATCGCAACTTCAAAGGACGCATGGGGAAAGGCGGACTGATCTACCTCGCATCACCGGAAACTGCTGCTGCAAGCGCAATAAAAGGAGAGATTGCAGACCCGCGCGAAATAAGATTGAAATCTTGCTGATTTTTGGAGAATAGACCGTGGCAAAAACCAAGCCTTTTGACGAACATGTGTCCAAATACGAAGATTGGTTTGAAAAAAACGAATTTGTTTTTGAATCTGAGCTTCTGGCAATGAGGGGGCAATTGCCAAAAAGTAATAATGGCATTGAGATTGGTGTAGGAAGCGGTAGATTTGCAATACCGTTAGGCATTAAAATTGGAGTTGATCCATCAAGAAAGATGAGTGAGATTGCTCGAAAGGGGGGCATTGGGATCATCGATGCTGTAGCTGAACATCTTCCTTTTGATGATTCGCAGTTTGACTTTGCATTAATGGTAACTACTATCTGCTTTGTAGACGACATAGAAGCAGCTTTTGAGGAAGCATATCGGGTGCTAAAACCCGGTGGGCTTCTGATAATTGGATTTGTCGATCGAAAAAGCCCTGTTGGGATATTATATCAGCAACATAAAAAAGAGAGTGTGTTTTACAGGATAGCTACTTTTTATACAGTAAATGAAGTTGTCTTTAACCTGAAAAAGGCAGGTTTCAAGAGTTTCAATTTTACTCAAACAATTTTCCATAATCTGGCTGAGATAAAAGATATTGAGCAAGTGAGGGAAGGCTGCGGCGAAGGATCATTTGTTGTGATCAGGGCAACAAAATGAGTAAAAAGAAAGCATGACAAAAATTGGAGAAAAATGCGAAAAATGAACATTTTCTAAGTAGTTGCAACTCCTGATTCGAGACTGTTTAAATATTGTTGAACCTCTCCTTTTTTATATCCATTCTTTCTTGCAATTCTAACCAGTGCCTTATACACACCGCTGCTGTATTGTGCTGCTTTTTTATGAGCCCATACAAGCTCTTCCGGTAGTCCGAGTGATTGTGCAGTCTTTCTGAGGATATACTTTCGAATGTTGTTTTTTATCTTTAATTCAACTGGTATTTTGCAAACAAAGTCCGTAAGCTCGCGATCAATAAAGGGCAGTCTAAGTTCAACCGTATTTGCCATTGAAGATTTATAGTCTCTATCGAGACTCACATGCGACATTTGATAAAAGTCCTTCATCAAATTTCTTTCAAGCTCTACACTACCCATTGATTCGTAGCGTTTATATCCGGCAAAAAGCTCATCAGCACCCTGGCCACTACACATCACCTCGTAGCCTTTATAATGGGCTTCCCTTGCTGCAATATATAACGGAAAAGCGATACTCACATCAAAGAAATTGGTAGACTTGATGACTGATAGCAGTTCTGGCAGCGTCCGTTCAAGCTCACTTTCACTGAGATGATATGTGTGCAGTCGATCGCTCATCCGGAGTGCTGCTGCTGCATTTGGGGCTGCTGCTCTGTCGTGTGAAGATTTTATGCTTGTAGTGAAGAGTTCGACAGTACACACTTTATCAAGCAGATAAGCAATGAGGCTGCTGTCAACACCTCCAGAGAATGCAATTGCAGTTTTTGGAAAGCTCAGCTTCCTTACACTTTGAACAAGAAGTTTTGACAGTATTTCAATCGTTTCTTCTTCAGTTAGATTATTCTTTTCTGGAACTCTGGCGATCTGGCACATATTTTGTGATCTATGATCGGTAAGATATTATAATTGTTTACCCCGAGCTTTCTTCGATTTGTTTTATCTGGTCGATGATGCTTCGGTATCTCTCATTGATTCTCCCGACTACATCGATGTTTTTCTGATGCGTTGGTATCTGTATTAAAGCGCCAGTTGTAGTATCAATTTCATCTGTTGTGATGCTGTAGTCCGGGGCCAATTTTTTGCCTTTTGCCGAGATTGGGAGACGAAGCTCTTTTGCAATCTCCACCGCCATATTCGTAGAGGGTGAAACAGCAGTCGTGAGACTTATTGTCTTATCAATGTATTGTTCCTTCATCTCAGTTATCTCAGTTATTTTTTTGTTTATTGTTTTTTCTTTCGCAAAATTTTTTAGTTTTTTCATTGATTCGATCAAATCTTTGAATGTTGAAGCGCTGACCTCTATTATCTCGCCTGTAAAATGTTCTCTTATGCGCTCAGCATATCCCCTGCTGATTACTACTACCGTTGCATCACCCAGTTCTGCTATACACTCTGGACTTACGTAGAGTTTGTCTGAAACCTGGAATTGTTTAATACCACAGTACGTGAGGAGACTTTCATACATGGGAGTTGTTATAATGGATGGTTTTTTGCGAAGCCACCGATCCAGTCCAACATTTTGCTCCTTTGCAAGCTCGATAATTTTCTCCCTGATCTCTTGTTGATTATTGATTTTAAGGTTAAAGTAATCTGCAAAAGCTTCACCTGTGGTTAATATAAATGTTCTGCCATGACGTTTTGGTGTGATAAGATTTTTTTGTTTTAGTTCAGATAAATGGTCATAAATGGCGTTTCCCCTGATTTGTACAAGTTTTGATTGTGTTACAGGCTGATGGTAGGCGATCATGGCGAGTGTTCTTAGTGCCGGCGATGATATCTCCTTTGGCGATACGGTTTTAACATGCTTTGAATATTCTGGTTTTAGCTGCATTACATATTTTTTGTCAAGCTCCACGATTTCGAGAGCTGTATCACGCTGTTGATACTCGAAGATGAGATTTTCTACTGCCCTTCTAGCTCTTGCAAGACTACCTACAATTTTTTTAAGTGCTACATCGCTAACAGGTTTTCCAGCCACGAAAAGGGCGGCTTCAACCAGTTTCTCATCCTGCATTTCGTTGCACCTGCACAACTTCGTTGTGCAGAAAATATCGTGTGATGGCTTCAACCAACTTCTCATCCTGCATTTCGTTACACCATGTACCTATTTATCTATACCATGTACCTATTTATCTATACCATGTACCTATTTGTCTATATCCTGTACCTGATTGTTTTCTGTAAACATAGTTTGCAGTTCTTTACACCTTTGCACACTTATAAATCCAAAGCTCTCCAAATAGTTCTGGCTGTTCAAGCCATATTTTTCTCTCTCCTGCAAGAAATAACAATGCGATAAAAGTCATTATTTTATCATCATCGCTTTGTAATAAAAGCTCGTTGAAGTTGACATTGCCCCCGGTCTTGAACAGTTCGTCCAGTTTTTTGTAGATCTGGGCTACTTTTTTTTCAATACTTTCTTCATGAGCTATACCGATTACCTCATCGGTATCTATTTTTTTTATATTTGTTTTTTTGTCAGGTACACGTCCCTGTCTGCGTTTCTCCACCACCTCAGCTTTTTTAAGTTCTGCTATCAGTTCATCCAGTGTGGCAGGCCTTACTGATTTATGGCGCATTGGAGGTGTTGGAACTGGGAAGTCTGCTGCATCAGCGAACTCTGCTCCATCGAAGAAATCATCATCTTCATCTTCTGGCAGGTCTGGCTCAATTAAGGTGTTTGACTTCATTTTCAAAAGCACTGAAGCATAAAAAAGTGTTCTGCCGGATATCCTAAGATCCAGCAGTTCAAGCTGTTCAATTCTTTTTAAAAATCGATCAGTAACTTCTACGATATCAATATGCCATGGATCTATTTCATCATTTTTTGCCATGTTGACAAGAATTTCAGTAGGATCCTGCTGCACATCTAACATAAAATTATGAATTCCTAAATATGTTATACATTGTTTTATCATTTCATTATATAAACCTATCGGATATCAAAAGCGATTACATCGCGTGGTGTTGTGGCTGGAACATTGAGATCTCTCTCATATTCAAACACTGAGCGGCGTCCACAAGACTCAAATCAACAATAACTTCAAAACAGTGTCAACACCAGAAGACGTGACAATCCCAAGGAGGGGATAAGTTTATAGGCATCAATGAGATATGAAATATGTCCCTGCCGAGGGCGTTAGTTTTCCTAACCAAGGATGCACCCAATTCCAATAGGGTGTGATGGGTTGAGGCTAACTTACCAGTATCGAGTAGAATAAAAAGTAATTAAAATATCCCAATGCCAATAATAACTTTGTTAACTGATTTTAGAGACTTTTATCCAGCAGCAATGAAAGCAGTCATACTCACGATAGCACCACAAACAAATATCGTTGATATCACTCACGGTATTCCACCGCAGAACATAAAATGGGGTGCAGCAGCTTTATCCTTCACAGCACCATTTTTTCCAGATAATACAGTACATATTGCAGTGGTAGATCCTGGTGTTGGGTCAGAGCGAAGAAGTCTTGCCATACGAGCAACCGGTGAAAAAACACAGTATCTGGTAGGTCCTGATAATGGTCTACTGATACCAGCAGCAAAAACTATTGGCAGTTTTGAAGTGTTTGAAATCTTCCCCGGATCCACTGAAAAAGCTTCTCCTACCTTTCATGGAAGAGACATCTTTGCACCAGCTGGAGCGAGGTTATCACTCGGAGAAAACATACATGAAATGGGTAAGCCCGTCACAGACTTCATCGAGCTTCCAACAAAAGCACCTTCGATTAAGAACAACATCCTTGCAGGAGAAATAATATTTATAGACAGTTTTGGCAATCTCATAACAAACATACCAGAAGAGATAGTTTTTAAATTTGTAAAATATGGCGAAACTTTATTTTTAGAGGGTCAACCATTACCCTTTGTGCATACCTACGCAAATGTTAACTCTGACGAGCCGCTCCTGTTGATCGGGAGTCACGGCTTCTTGGAAATCTCACTCAACAGGGCAAGTGCAAGAGATTACTTTGATATTAACACTGAAGATATCATACAAATAATAAAATAAAAGCCGCTGCTCATTGATTTTATTTATGTTTTACCGGTGTTTTTAGTGGCTGTGCAAATTTTCTTTCCACCTCTTCACGGTGCAGGGTGTTGTAGGTACAGAATGGTATTATTCGACCATCTGGTGTCGCATAGTGGATGCCACATCGCTGTATTCGTTCAAGATCTATGTTGTACATGTCCTGAAAGTGCATGATTCCGAGGAAGAGAGTGTTGCGATGGAATTCTTTTGTAGCTTCATTAGTCCCATCTTTAAGAACGTCAATGAAAAGTTTTCTTACATTGACCTGACTTGGTGCAAGGTCCGGATCAACGAACCTTGAGATGCCTTTTATGAGTTTTCCAATAGCAGTTAGCTTCCCGAAAGATTTTGTATATTTTTTGCGTTCTATTCCAATGGCAAGTTCATTTACGAATTCAAGCAACCCCTCAACATCAATGAAGCGAGTAATTGGTATCATTTTTCCATTTTCAATATATACATAAGTACCAGCGCCACAGTGTGGATGTACTGAGAATTCGGCATAAGGTTCATTCTTTTCAGATGCAACAAAATGGGAAATAGGTAAGATGAACGGCACTGGATAAAAATCAGATGCTGCAATCTCGCCTCCTGTTTGCTCTTCTACAAGGTGCAACACATCAGGTATGGTAATTCGCATTCGTTCACGCTCGGTTTTATCGATACGCCCGGCAAAGGAGACTGGCTGGAAGTTAATACCTTTTACCACATCGTTGTTCTTTGCAGCAAATCGTATGATATCCCCAAGCTGATCATCATTCACGCCTTTTACAACAGTAGGCACAAGAGCGATACTGACAAGCCCGGCTGCTCTGCAGTTCTCTATTGCCTTTAGTTTTAGCGGGAGTGCATTGTACCCGCGAGCTATTATATAAGGTTTTTCAGTCAGACCATCAAACTGAAGGTATATTGTTTTGAGACCTGCAGCACGAAGTTTTTTACACAATTCCACGCTTTTAGCAAGTTTAATGCCGTTGGTTGCTATTTGTATCTGTGGAAAACCAATATCACTTGCAGCCTGCACGATTTCAACGATATTCTCTCGCACTGTTGGCTCCCCACCTGCAAATTGAACTGCCGGACATGGAACTGGCTTCTGGTTTCGAAGACCAGTCAGCATATCTTTTATTTGCTCAATCGTGGGCTCGTAAACGTATCCAGCGCTTGCAGCATTTGCAAAACATATAGGACAGTGCTGATTACATCGGTTGGTCACATCAATATTAGCAAGAATTGTTGTTGTTTTATGATCTTTACATATACCGCAATTATATGGGCAGTTGTTATTTAGTGATGTGTTTGGCTCACTGATCCCGCTGCCATCGTACCAGTACTTTTCAAATTTTTTGTATAGCTCTGCATCAGACCAGTAGATGTCTTCAAATACTCCATGAACATCACAGGTTTTTCTAATTTTTATTTTCCCTTCGGAATCTTCAAAAATTTCCGCTTTTATAACTTTATGGCATTCAGGACATAAAGATTTCGTCACTTTCATAAATATCACTTATTTATCGAGGAACAATGCCTTCCACAGCTTCACTATAACCACATGTATTATTACTTTTTCCATGCTGTAATCATCTTTAAAGTGATGAGCGTTAGAGCAGTATTATCGCTTTTATTCTTCCAGCTGCCATCCTCGCGCTGCCGGGATAATATCCAGGGAACTGCACGAATTGCTGCCTTTTCTTCACCAGCAGCAAATAGTGCCTGAACAACCATGTTGGATATAGCAAGGCTTTTCCAGCTACAATCAGCAAGTTGCCCCTCTCTGAGCAGTACCACGTTACGATCAATAAAATCCCCTTCATTAAAGCCGTGTTTGCATAGTGCAGTAATGGCAAGAGCAGTCGTGCCGGTGGATGTAAGCTCTGGATTTCCTACCAGCCATCTGCATCCACTGGTGTTTCTCTCCTTTACATCTCCAAGTGCAATTAACACATAAGCAGTCTCTGTAAGATTGTTATTCCATGAACCATCACCCAACTGCTGCTTTAATAGCCACCTGCTCACATCAGGAAATATAATCCCATACGATGCGAGAGCCGAAACAGCGCGTGCCGTATCCAGCAAAACACTATCCGTTTCCCAGTGGTCATCTTTTTTCTCTTTAATCAGCCAGCTCACATGAGCAGATGGCAGGGAAGGGTCTACGTTTCCAAGAGAAAGTGCCTGGATGATACGAGATACACTTTTAACATTATCAGGAGAAAGATTTTTTATGTACTCGAGTCCGGCATCTATTGCACTTTTGGAATTAAGTCCTGGCAAATCTATCTGTTGCATGGGTCTCAACTTATGCTCCCTGCAATATATATTTATTGACTGCATCATAATCGTAAAAACTTTAGATTTAGAACCGAAACAGTTATCATACGTAAAAGAGGTTGAACCCGGAGGAGTTGCCTGTTGTGTCTTTACCAGATGTACAAGCACTGCAAAGCTTACGCTTTGCAGAAAATAACAATGAACTCTTGATTACGCAGCAATCAAGTGCAAAATAAGCAAATGCGTTATATACTTTCCTATACGTTAAAAATTTTAGATTTAGAACCGAAACAGTTATCATACGTAAAAGAGGTTGAACCCGGAGGAGTTGCCTGTTGTGTCTTTACCAGATGTACAAGCCAATAAACCAGAGATTCCTGTAAACCTAACACGAGTAGGCGTCACAAATGTTAAAAAACTCGTAGAGATAACTCGAAAGAATAGTCGCCCAATTATACTCATTTCTACCTTTGATATTTTTGTTGATTTACCACTGGATCGAAAGGGTGCGAATCTTTCACGAAACTTCGAGGCAGTGGATGGTGTGATAGAAGAAGCTGTTGAAAGCCCGGTGTATGAAGTGGAAGAACTTTGTGGAGCAGTAGCAAGAAAATTACTGGATCAACACGAATATGCGAATCGGGCAGAGGTTCGAATGAAAAGTGAGTATGCGATAAAAAGAAAAACTCCTCACGATCAGGTGACATGCCATGAGATTGTTGACATGATTGCAGAAGCTACAGCAATCAGGGGCGAAAAAACGATTGTTCGAAAACTGATTGGAGCAGAAGTTCTTGGCATCACCGCATGTCCCTGTGCCCAGGAGATCATGCGGGATAAAGCAATCAACGAACTGGAAAAACTTGGAATCTCAAAAGAAATAATAGAAAGAATCTTGGAAAAGATTCCAATGGCAACACACAACCAGCGCGGTCGCGGCACGATAACAATAGAAGTGCACGATGGGGTTAATGTGCCACTTGACAAGATCATACACATCATAGAAGATTCGATGAGCGCAACGGTATATGAATTCTTGAAAAGGAGGGATGAAGCTGCCCTTGTTGAACAGGCACACCGCAATCCAAAATTCGTAGAAGATTGTGTGCGTACCATGGCTCAAAAAATAGTGAAAGAATTCAAACAACTACCAGACGATACCATTATAACGATCAAACAGATCAACGAAGAAAGTATTCATAGACACAATGCTTTTGCAGAGCGAACAGCTACCATAAAAGAACTGCGAGACGAGCTTTGGAATGAGGGCTGAAACTATAACTACCTAAACTGATTTTTCTTCTTTTGTTTTACTTATCACTTTAATCTCTTGAATCATTGTTAGTGGATAGTTGCCGGTTTCGTCTTTCTCTGCTGATTTTACCATATCCCAGATCGTTAAGAGAGCAGCAGAAACACCCGTCAAAGCATCCATTTCAACACCTGTTTTACCATCTGATTTTACAATAACCTCAACAGTTATGGTTGTGCTTGACACATCAAAACTTATATCAATGGCGTCGATGGAAACTTGATGACACATGGGTATTAGTTCCGGTGTTTTTTTTACTGCTAAAATGGCTGCAATTCGTGCTGTTGCAAGCACATTCCCTTTTGTTACCTGCTGATTTCTTATTGCATCAATTGTTCGGGGGCGAAGTTTAATATCCCCTCTTGCAGAAGCAATTCTTATTGAGTCGTTCTTTCCACTTATATCAACCATCTGTACGTGGTCGTCTTTGATATGAGAAAACATGTCCATACATAACCTCAAATTTTGCTTATTGGTAGATGCATCGTAAAGTATAAACTTTTCTATGACACCTCTATTAGTATTATGACAAACAACGCAGTGGTATTATTATCCTCCGGAATGGACTCAGTGGTTGCTTTTAAAAAAGCTTTTGATGAGTTTGATGAGCTTTTGTGCCTTACTTTCGATTATGGGCAAAGGGCTTGCAGGCATGAACTTAAATATTCGGCAAAAATAGCAGCACATTATGGTGTTTCTCAACAGGTCATTAAACTGCCATGGCTCGCAGAGTTTGACAGTGCGCTTACTGCTACTAACATGGATGTTCCAACAATCAACAGTGCAGATGAACTTGATAATAGTTCTATTATTTTTAAAACAGCCGAAGCGGTGTGGGTGCCTGCTCGAAATATGGTATTTTTATCTATTGCTGCGTCCTTTGCAGAAAACTATGGCTATGGAACAATAATCACTGGTTTTGACTCTGAGGAAGCTTTTACATTTCCTGATAATTCAACAAGATTTGTTGAGCTGTTTAATAAGGCACTTGAATACGGCACATTGAATCATCCTATCGTGTACGCACCACTGCAATCATTAAGTAAAGTCGGGATCGTGAAGCTCGGCATGAGTATCGATGCACCTTTCCAGTGGTCATGGTCGTGCTACAATGAAAAAGCTCTGCCCTGTGGGGTCTGTGAATCCTGTATGCGTCGCAAGCGTGCCTTTGATGAGGCTGGTTTTCCAGATCCGTTTACAACTCTGCGGGATTAAAAGTAACAATTCAAATCTCGTGGTTTTATGCGGATTTCCACACGAGGTTGAACTGTATCAGTTTTCCTCTATTTGCAATATCTTCATTAAAGGATACCCAAGTTTGCTGTCATAAGACAATCTCACTGTCGCTGTGCTGCGTCCAACACGCGTTATGAGAGTTACATCCAGCATGCTTCCCTCGATTTCACAGTACCCGAATTCATTTAAACGTGCGTTTATAACGTCGCGATCTATTTTCACAGTTATATTTATCACATAAGGTTGAAGAGCAATACTTTCTTCTATGGCTTTTTCCATAGAATCAACACTTGCGGGACTGATTGGGGCACCTGTGAATTGATGGTACAATGCTCCAAGCTTAATCCCTGCTTCAAATACTGCCTGTTCACCTGACGATATAATTCTATGTTCCATAATAATGCATTTCCATATTCACTGGATTATTCATCTTCCTTAAATTTTACAAGAGAGCACATTTAAGGTACCTGCCAGAATACTGTGTGGTCAACATCCTTGACACCGAAAGGTATGGATCAAAACAGGGAATTTAACCGCGAAGCCAATCAGGAGGAAAAAGAGGAGGTGCCTTTCCAGTTCTCTGCACTTCCCCGCGGTGATAAAACATTCGGATTTTTAGATAGCGCTCGTGCACACACCCAGGCTTCCACACCGAAGAGTTCACGTCCCGGTAACTGGCCATATCTCTACGATTTTAACTTACATCATCGGCAGAAACTTCGTAATCTCGTAAGGCGTAACCTGTATCCGGTAATCATCCCATTCCTGTTTCTTAAGCGAGATGAACCGCTCGAAGGTGTGGTCTCCAAGAGCCCGTCGCACAAGATCACTCTTCTCGGTTTCAGCGATTGCATCGCCAAGGTTTTGCGGAAGCGTTTCGACACCCAGACTCTCTCTCTCAGATCCTGTCATCGTGTAGATGTTCCGTTCCAGTGGGTCTGGCAGTTCGTATCCATTTTCGACACCTTCGAGTCCTGCCGCAAGCATCACAGAGAATGTGAGATATGGATTGCAGATCGGATCCGCTGCACGGTATTCCATCCGCGTCGCAAGTTCCTTTCCTGGCTGGTACATCGGAACCCTTATGAGCGCTGATCTATTCCGCCGTGCCCATGCGATGTACACAGGCGCCTCAAATCCAGGCACGAGCCGCTTGTATGAGTTTACGCTCTGGGCAAAGACCGAACAGATCTCTCTTGAATGGCGGAGCAGTCCTGCGATATAACCCTTTGCAAGATCAGAGAGCGTGTACTCATCATCTGCGTCAAAGAATGCGTTGTGATCACCTGCAAAAAGCGACTGGTGGATGTGCATGCCTGACCCGTTCTCTCCGAAGATTGGTTTTGGCATAAATGTTGCATAGACGCCGAATTTCTGGGCGATCTCCTTTACGACAAGCCGATACGTCATCACATTGTCTGCCATGGCAAGAGCATCGGTATATCTGAGATCAATCTCGTGCTGGCTCGGTGCAACCTCGTGATGGCTATATTCTACACGGACTCCCATCTTCTCAAGCGCAAACACGGTCTCTCTACGGTAATCGGTGGCAAGGTCAAGCGGTGTTAGATCAAAGTACCCGCCCTTATCAAGGACTTCCGGTGATTCTGAGCTTCTGAAGTAGAAGTACTCAAGCTCGGGTCCAGTAAACATCGAAAGCCCCATCTTCTTTGCCCGCTCAAGATTTCTCTTGAGGACGTATCTTGGATCGCCTTCGTACGGTTTCCTGTCCGGGGTCAGTACATTCACAAACATTCTCGCGGTTGCATCCTCCTGTGGTCTCCATGGGAGCACCTGGAAGGTTGAGGTGTCCGGCATTGCAACCATATCGCTCTCCTCGATGTCCTGGTAGCCAGCAATCGATGAGCCGTCAAAACCCATTCCATTCTCGAGCGCACCTTCGAGTTCCTCTTTCGTGATTGCAAAACTTTTGAGTACGCCCATAATATCTGTGAACCACAGTCTGATGAACTTTACATTTCTTTCCTCGACTGCAGACATTACATCATCTTTTGTCGTCGTCATGTTATCACCTGTTAGTTATTAAGTAGTCACTATCCTTTTACCGTATCTTTGTGTATAACTGTTACGGTCAAACTAATATGCATACAGATTCCCATAAGGTCTGCTCGATACCGGAAGAAGTTTAACAAAAGGCTTGCTCATAACCTCCTCCAAATCAAACCCAAAGTGCTCGCAGAACTCAGCCAGGTGCTTCTTTAGAATCTTCAGATCTTTCTCATCCAGTTCAAGCACACTCACTTCTTTACCGAGCATGTTCTCATCTACCCCACCGCGAATATAGACTACACCGCCGTGCATGCCTGTTCCAAGATAGTCGCCAGTAATTGGCATATCTCCCCCTTTCTCAAGACCAAGTAAAACCAGAATTCCACCAGCCATGTATTCAGCACAGAAATCACAAGCAACACCACCTGCTATGATCACAGGCACCTTTTTCTTGTATTCTTTCATGTGAATACCGGTTCTGTATCCAACATTTCCTTTGATATATATCTTTCCGCCGCGCATACCATATCCTATAACATCACCAGCATCTCCATGCACGATGATTTCGCCTGCATTCATGGTATTTGCAATTCCATCCTGGGCATTGGCATTAACGGTGATTGAAGGGCCATTCATAAACATCGCAAGATCGTTTCCTGGCACACCATTGATGGTAATCTTAATTTTCTTATTGATTCCGCTGCCAATATATCGCTGACCATTTACATGATCGAGTATGAACTCGCTCTCACCAGCTTCTGCTGCATCACGAATTATCTTGTTCAGTTTTCGATAGTACATGCCACTGCAGTCAATCTTCATTGTCCAACCCCAGCTGGTTTGACTCCAAGGATCTTAAGTGTCATTTCATCCAGTCCTATGCCACGAAGTCGTTCACGGCTGCCGCGCAGTGATTCAATGGAGTTCACGCCGAGAGAGCCGAGAATCTCCTTTAGTTCAAGGTCCCATGCCCTCAAGAGATTCGAAAGCCGCTCTGAAGCAACCAGTGGGTCCAGCCTCCTGACAAGCTCTGGCTTCTGGGTAGCAATTCCCCACGCACAGTTTCCTGTGTAGCACTTCTGGCAGACACGACAACCCATTGCTACAAGAGCGGCAGTCCCGATAACAACCGCATCTGCACCAAGAGCAATTGCCTTCGCCATATCAGCGCTTGTTCGAATCCCCCCTGCACAGAGAATTGAAGCGTTGTTTCTGATGCCTTCATCGCGAAGCCTCTGGTCAACCGCTGCCAATGCAACTTCGATTGGAATTCCCACGTTATCCCTGATTACCATGGGTGCAGCCCCGGTACCGCCGCGGAATCCGTCTATCGTGACAATATCCGCACCAGCACGCACAATTCCACTTGCAATCGCAGCAACATTGTGCACTGCTGAAATCTTGACAGAAACCGGCTTTGTGTAATCAGTAGTTTCTTTGATTGCGTAGATTAACTGGGAAAGGTCTTCGATTGAATAAATATCATGATGCGGTGCTGGTGAGATAGCATCTGTCCCGACTGGAATCATCCTTGTTTTTGATATTTCTTCTCCTACCTTCTCACCTGGCAGATGCCCACCTATACCTGGTTTTGCACCCTGTCCGATCTTGATTTCGACCATTACGCACGTATTCAGGTACTCACTGTGCACGCCAAACCTTCCTGATGCTACCTGAACGATGATATTGTCTGCATAAGAGTACAGGTCTTTGTGAAGTCCTCCCTCGCCTGTGTTCATAAGCGTACCTGACTGTTTGGCAGCCATCACAAGTGCTTTGTGAGCGTTCAAACTGATCGCACCATAGGACATTGCTGCAAACACGACCGGAATATCCAGTTTGATCTGGGGTCCAAGTTCAGTTGCAAGTTCTATCTCGCCATTTTCATCCGCTGAAAACTCCAGACGTTCAGGCTTTCTACCAATAAAAGTCCTCAGTTCCATTGGTTCACGGAGCGGGTCGATGGATGGGTTGGTGACCTGACATGCATCGATTAACAGGTGATCCCAGAGTATCTGGTAAGCTCTGGGGTTTCCCATCCCTGAAAGGATCATGCCACCGGTTTCTGCCTGCTTTAAAATGTTCTGCCGAATTTCTGGCGTCCAATTTGCATTCTCCTTGTAGGATAATTCATTCTTAGTAATCGTTATCGCAGATTCAGGACAGAATGTAACGCACCGTTGACATGCCACACATTTTTTGTGATCAGGTATTACCCTGTCCTTGAATTGCATGCATCCGAAACTACAGTTCATGACACATCGCTTGCATCGCTTGCATTGCTCGTAGTCAATCTTTACGATGAACTCTGGTGGAATCTCAGAAATCATTTTATATCACCTGCACAACTTCGTTGTGCAGAACCACACACGCTGTGTGTGAAAATAGCTCTTGACTGCGAAGCAATCGAGTGCAGAAAAGAACTCTTGATTACGAAGTAATCAAGCTGCGAAGCAATCGAGTCTGGTGAAATCTCAGAACTCATTTATATCACCTCTTCACTTAATTTGCCAATCACTGCTGTTCCAGCTTTTGGACTCCAGACCTCACCCAGTTCAGGTGCAATCTCTCTGATGGCTGCTTCCTCTGATGCCATGTACAGCATATCATCAGCTCTTGCACAGGTCATTGGTCTCAGTTTGATGCGATCATTGAACCCAATCATACCGCGACTATGTCCAAGAATGACACTAAACGGACCATTCAGGAGTGCCCCGCCATAGACTTGCCTGATAGCAGTTGCGATTCTCTGCTCACGCTCTGGCATTCTGTCAATGTCTTTCCAGAAGGGGGGTGCGAGTGCTTTTATAGCCATCTCCATTGGTATTTTATGCTTTCGAACAAGCAGGTCGAACAGGTATGCTATGACCTCGGTATCGGTCCGAAGTTCTAACTTATAGCCGTGAGGTTCAAGGTATCGTTTGTTGATTCCATAGGATGATATCTCCCCGTTATGAACAATTGACCAATCAAGAAGGCAGAATGGATGCGCTCCTCCCCACCACCCAGGTGTGTTTGTCGGAAACCTGCCGTGTGCAGTCCAGATGTATGCCTTGTACTCATCCAGTTTATAGAATACTCCAATATCTTCAGGGTATCCCACGCCTTTAAATGCCCCCATGTTCTTGCCGGATGATGCAACAAAAGCACCGTCTATTCTGGAGTTAACCTCCATAACGTTCTTGACAATATATTCATTCTCTGAAACAAAACTTGTTTTGCTTTTCGGTACATCCATAAAATACCGCCACAGGATTGGAGGATTTGTGATTGGATGTCCCCCGTATTCCCCATATCTTCCTGAAGTCTCTTCCTCAAATGCTCCGCCAGAACAGGTTGGCATCTCTTCGTCGAGTACAATGTCAAATCTATCCTTAAAATATTCTTCACATGCTTCCTTTGCTTCTATATGGTCAAACATCATGTGAAAAGCAAACTGTTCAGCATGTCTTGGATATATCCCATAAGCAGCAAAACCGCCTCCAAGACCATTTCCACGATCGTGCATAAGAGCGATCGATCTGATGACACTATTTCCATCAAACCTTTTTCCTGACTCATTAATCATGCCGGATATGGAACACCCGGACGGAATATAACAATTATCTTTCATCTTACTTACCTATACCTTGATTACTTTGCAATCAAGAATTACTTTCTGCACAACGAAGTTGTGCAGATAACAATGATCTTTCATCTTACTTATTTACCCCTTGATTCGTTATTTTATTTATTTACCTCTTGATTTGATTGTGTCAATCAATTTCTTTAGCTCATCAGCACCACTTTGTGGGGGTTTAGACAGTTTCAATCTCTTGCGTACTGTTGTCGGCTCACCCAACTTCCCGGTATCCAGGAACATCTTGAGGCTGCCCTTGAACCCATCCGGTGCTATACCGCGCTCGCCCGCAAGACTTTTTAGACGGTCAAAGACCTTGATCATGCCAAACTTCTGCGGGCAAAGTTCGTAGCACGTGTAGCAGTTTGTGCAGTACCAGATCTCGTGTGATTCCACAACCTCATTTAATCTGCCGCGTATAATCTTACCGATGATCTGGTTTGGTTCAAACTGTGGAATTGGTTTTGTAACCGGGCAGTCGTCAACACATGCAGCACATTCATAACAGCGTCTCAGATCTGCCAGATCGAAATATTGCCTTGCACTTTCGAGATTTTCTGAGCATTCATGCCATTTTTCGATGAATGATTCTGTTTCGACCCTGTGTAGGTTCATACCCAGTTCAGAGGGTTCAAATCCGAAAGCGAGCCCTATAAGTTCTGTAAGGCATAGTATCGGCATGTGTAACCGCTCACCGCTTTTTTCAAGGAGATATTGCTTGGAATCAAACTGGCTAAAACAGGCAGGGCATGTCATTGTCATGGCATCTGCCATCTCCTGAACTTCAAGAATCTTCTGGCGAGCAAGAACGATCGCATTCGATGAGTCGTCTGTATTATTCAGGTCGTTTCCACAGCAGAGCATCTTTGTTGAATAGTCTATACTATTGGCAGATAGTGCTTCGACTATCAGGTCGAACTTTGTAGGATGATTCGGATTATCGAAATGTATGGCAGAACTCGGACGGATCATGTGGCATCCGTAGTGAACTGCAATGTTCATGCCATCAAGCGGTTTTACTACGTATTTTTTGATTTTGTCAATTCCTATATCGTCATACAACACTTCAACGAGATGTTTGACGTGTATCGTTCCTTTATATTCAAGTCCCACTTCTGCAAGTATCTCATTTACCTCATCTCTTAATTGAGCATTCATATTAAGTTCTGATGCCGCTGATTTTAAGGTGCTGTAACATCCATTGCACGGTGTTACAAGATCCATGCCCATATTTTCTACCAGAGAGAGGTTTCTTGCTGCTGTAACGTACCAGGTAAATTCGTCTGCAAGCTTGATTAATTTTGTGGGACAGCAGGTGACGCCATCAATTTCATGGAGGCTAACACCTATTCGGTCTAAAACAAGTGTGGTTGATTTTTCCATGAATGGAAAACGTGCCTGGATGGTACAACCCCAGAAGACTGCGTAATCAGTCATTTGAAACTGCGCTCCTGTTTGTGCTTTTGCACTGTACCTAACGGTTTATTGATCTTTAATTTTTCAAACTGATGGCTGCCGGGATTTAGCATGAGGTAGCCATCTAACCACTTTTCAATATATAAATTTAATCTGTAGCAGGTGGTGTCGTGGAGATGTCATCAAATTACCTCGGAAATTCGTACTTGCCAGAATACTATGTGGTCAACATACTGGCACAAAACGGCATGGATCAAAGCCAGGGAATTTAACCGCGGAGCACACAAAGGACGCAAAAGAGGAAGTGCTCTTTAGTTCTCCGCGATCTCTGCGGTGAGAGAAGTTATCTCACGATTGCACAAAACGACCACAACTTATTGAGCATGTTCGGAAATTTTTGCGTTTCTGATTTGACAGGTCTTTCTGTTCTATTGAGGTTTTTTTATGTAAATTATGTGTTGAGCTTTTTCACATAAGCACAACCAAGTCAATCGACGGTGTGCCCGAACACCACGCAGGTTAAGATTCCAGTCGAAACGCAAATGATTTATTCAACCGAGGTTTTAACATCAATTATATTGATGAACGATGATTTTTGGTGGCGAGTGCATAAAGGCGGTCAGGTGTAAGAAATGGTCGATCAGGCTGAGATTCACAGGAAAACCGTAAGCTTTGAGATTGAGGAACGCCGATTGGCGGTGGAGCAGCTACGCAGTGATTTTGCAGATTTACCTGACAGAGAAAAAGCATGGGAAGACCTGCACAAACTAACACAGGACAAAAACCGTGGTGTGCGGTGGAGGGCAGCAGATGCACTTGGTTCTGCCTTCCAACACGTTCCAGATAAAAAAGAAGTATGGAAAGATCTGATTCAACTAATACAAGACGAAAATGGGTATGTGCGGTGGAGGGCAGCAGATGCACTTGGTTCTGTATTTCAACATGTTCCAGATAAAAAGGCAGCATGGAAAGACCTGCACCAACTAACACATAGCAAAGACGATGATGTGCGAAGGATAGCAGCAGAAGCACTCGGTTCTGTCTTCCAACACGTTCCCGACAGAGACACAGCGTGGAAAGACCTGATTAAACTAACACGAGACAAAGATGTTTGGGTGCGGCTGAGTTCAAATCATTCTCTTGGCAAAGCGTCCGTATTCAAGGCAACCAAGGCACAGAGTGAAGAGGAGTTCAGGGAAGAGATGAAAAATGCCATTTCATTCTTCGAAGAATCATCAAAAGAAGCGATAGGATATTCCAACCCATCCAAATTCTGCCTCCCATTCTACAGATCATTCTACGCAATAACATTCGAGAAACAGAAAACAGAAAAAGAAGTCCAAGAATACTTAACAGAAGCAAAAAATGCATCAGAAGGATCAAAAAACAAAGAAACACTCGTTAAAGCAGTAGAAAATCTCGCAAACGCACTAACAGAAGCTCACAAAGTGCAAGAAGCAAATCTGGATACCATACAGCATCATCTCAACACCTACCGACAATACTGTGACCGCGCCGCAGACCTGATCGGTGACGCGGCAGAAGGGACGCCCGGTGCAGCACAAGTTTTACATCGAGGGCTGCCGATAATCGATGAACAGATCAAAGAGATAATACCTGAGATTCCTGAGAAGGCAAGAGCGGTATGCAGGAAGACGCAAGGAACGCCGCTTGAAAAACTTGGACGCGAAACTGCCAGATCTGCAAAGGAACTGCTGCCCATAAACGACATATTGGCGCTAATGACAGCGCTGGACGACACGGCAGGTTTTGCAAGAGGTTGGTGTGAATATCTTCCAACTAATAAAAAAGTAGACGCATGTGAACAGCTCAAGAATCTAACAGATATGGAACCTGGAGAACGGGGCGCAGCAATCGTCAGAGTTCTTGGGTACGTGCAGGAAAACACCTACATCCCTAAAATTCAGACCGTGCATATCTCAAAGACAAAACAAGAGATTGTCAGGATTGCCGTAGCCCAAATCTCTTTTGAACTTACAAAATCATTCCCATTCATCATTAAAAAGAAAGACGAGGTAAAAACAAAAATATTTTCAGTACTTGAGATAGCCAGGAACGATGGTGCAAACATCGTCTGCTTACCTGAACTCTGCCTCTGCGAAGAGTGGATAAGTGAGATCAAGAGCAAATATCCTGACATGATTATTATCGGTGGAAGTTTCTATAAAGACAAGAAGAATATCTGCCCGCTGATAATGGAATCTGATCGTGATATACCACACCAGCAAAAGATCAGACCATCGACTTTTGAAGATGGAGTAATGAAACTAGAAGAAAGAATGATACCTGGAGACACAGTATACAGATACGAGACCCAGTTTGGCAAGTTCATAATACTGATCTGCAGGGACTTTGACGATTTAGCCCACTACTTCAGAGGAACCGATATTGATATGATCTTCTGCCCAGCCTTCAACCCTGCAAACGAACGATTTCAGAACGAGGCACACAGTCATGTTGAAAGAACCCCATCTTATATCCTGATTGCAAATACAGGGCTCTACGGCGGGACATCGATCTTCGGGCAGTTGAACAACAACTATTTCAGCTCATTGGTGGATGGTGGATGCAAAGACACGGGAGACCTGACATATAAATTGTGCGAGGTTAAGGAAGGTCGAGAAGAAGTGATTATCGCAGATTTCAATCTAAAGCATAAAAATGTTCAAACACCAACACCATCCAACCCGGATGAAGAAATACGGAGCGTTGAAAACATCAAGAAACTGCACCTATTTTAGTGTTCACCGCTTTAGTAATCCTTATCCTGATAATCTTGACGCGAAATCGAGATAATCAAGCTGATTTTAGATAACTCGCCACTAAGCGAGATGGCGAACAAGCTCGCATCTACTTCCAAGAGACACGTCTGCAAGTAGTCTACAGGTGTTATGCAGCGATCAGAACTCATGCTGTTAGCTTCTGCCTGGTGATTATCCGGTTATATATTGACTTTGCTAATTTGACGGCTTCTCATAAGGTAACTTACAAATAATGATCTACCGGGGAACTGTATCATTTTCCGATGCAAAAGATAAAATACAGGATCAAGTATTGACAGACGATATTTATGACTTTGTTACGGCCAATACTTGTAACCTGTGGTCTGCCCTATGCTAATGGCAAGTGCCATATCGGACATCTCCGCACTTATGTACCTGCTGACATCTTTGTGCGATCCCTGCGCAAACAGGGTCAAGAGGTGGTGTTCGTGTGTGGTTCTGATGCGCATGGCACGCCTGTCGTGGTGAATGCTGAAGAGCAGGGCACAACTCCGGAAGAACTTGCGAAAAAATACCACGCGCACTTTGATGAAATATTCAAAAAGATGGACGTTGAATTTGACTACTTTGGAAGCACAGACTCGCAATCAAACCACAACAGAACTCTTTCAATAGTAAACGCTCTTATCAAAGCCGGCTACGTGTATTCAATGAAGATTGACCTTGCCTACTGTCCAAAATGCAGCCGTTTTCTTCCGGATAGATATGTTGAAGGTATATGCCCCTATTGCGGCTCTCATGCTCGTGGTGATGAATGCGACCAGGGCTGTGGTAAACACCTTGAGCCCGGTGAGATAAAAAATGCTGTGTGCAAGATTTGTGGAACTAAAGCGGAATACCGCAGTCAGGAGCACTTCTTCTTTAAGCTCTCCTCTTTCAAAGACTTCCTGCTTGACTATTTACCAAAGCTCGGGGGCACTACTAATGCACGCAACTACGCTATTAAATGGGTGAACAATGAACTCAGGGATTGGTGTATCACAAGGAATATGGAATGGGGTGTAGCTTTTCCAGATCACGAAGATCTTGTCGTGTACGTATGGGTGGATGCTCCGATTGGATATATCTCGTTTACCGAGGAATGGGCAAAAAGAGAGGGTAAAAACTGGGAAGACGTGTGGTGCTCTGATTCTCGCATTATTCATTTCATCGGGCTTGATATTGTATACCATCACTGTATCTTCTGGCCTGCAATGCTGAAAGGTGCAGGTTACACACTCCCGTCTTCGATTGTCGCATCCGGAATGGTGAAGATTGAAGACCGAAAATTCTCAAAGAGTCGTGGCTATGTGTTATGGGTTGATGAGGACTATTTTAGTCATGGCTTCCATCCGGACATCCTGCGATATTATCTTGCAAGTTACACCTCACACACCAAGGATCTTAATTTTTCATGGGAAATGTTTCAACAGAAAACTAACAGTGAATTGGCAGGCTCGTTTGGAAACTTCCTGTACCGTACATTATCATTTGCTTATAAAAGTTTTGAGGGAGTTCCGGATGCAAAAGTAAGTTCTGAAACGATGAACGAAATAAAGAGAGCGATTGATGCAAATACAGCAAGTATTAATAACTATGAATTCAAGCAGGCAGCAGATCATGCTATGCTACTTGCTGATTTTGGCAACACGTACTTCCAGTCAAGAGAACCCTGGAAACTGATAAAAACAGACAAAAATAAATGTGCGGAAGTGCTGAAGGATTCTCTACAGATCGCAAAAGCTCTTGTCATATTATTTGAGCCGGTTATGCCGGGTCTCATGGAAACTGCATGGAAACAATTGGGTTTTACAGGCAATATTCATACTGTATTATATGAAGAAGCATTGATGGAACTTGAAAATGGCAAAAAACTGCCAAAACCGGGAATTATTATTAACAAAATTGAAAACAGCAAAATTGAGGAAATGGAAGCTCTGTTAACTGAAAGAATTGGTGGAACACTGGAAAAGGAGACAGAAGCACAACGAGCAAATGAAACGGTGTGATATCGCGAACAGGTGTATTGGGGATAAACTCGGACGAGAGTGTTTCGCGTGCCGTCAAACGACTGCATAAACCGTACCAGTTACTCGAGCTCAAACCACGAAAAGAAGCTCGTAACGAATTACGTAGAGGTAGGGTATCTGCTTAAGGTAGTGAGATTACCCTATAAACCACTTCCACTCAACACCTTCCTTTCGCTCAGTCCAAAATTCGTATAGTTGCAAAGATGCGAACTATTTTATTATTTTAACTATTTGTTATAAAAAACCGCTTAGTTTAAGAAGAGTGTACTTTTTTAGTAGAATGATGAATGGTTATGACCAATTATTAAAAGAAGTTATTGATGCTGATATATGTGTTTCATGTGGGAACTGTGCAGCAGTATGCCCCCTGCAATATATTTCTATCGTAGATAACAAGCCAGTGCAGGATACGCAAAAGAGGAGTGAGATCGAATCAAGAAGTGGCCTTGCATGCAATGATTGCAATATTTGTGTAATGTCCTGCCCACGCATAGAACCATCCTACTTCTGGCAGAAAAAGGAGCTTGAAAGAGCGAAGTACGATGGTAAACCAAAAGCAGCACGCACCACCTACCAGCCGATAAAAGATGTGTGCCAGGATGGTGGAGTAGTAACAACAATATTCAAATATCTACTTGATAATAATCTTGTGGATGGAGTAGTAGTCTCTCAATACAATGAAAACTGTGCCCCGGTGCCGGTAGTAGCAGCAACAGAAGAAGATCTTCTGAGTGCTGCAGGTTCACGTTACACAGTATCTTCAATCTACTCGCCACTCACAGACCTCAAAAAATTGAAAGATAAAGGTTATGAAAGACTTGCAATTGTAGGCACTCCCTGCCAGATATATGCGCTACGCAAAACGCAGGCAATATACAACAGACGTAATATGCTAATACCACATAATATCATCACCTTTGCAGTAGGGCTATTCTGTAAAGGACAGTTCGATGACCAGATACTCCAGAGTATAGACATAGATAAAGCAGGTGTTGCAGGCTTCGATGTTAAGAAAGAGGGGATGATTATCTCCTTTAAAGATGGTAAAAAGAAGATCATCACTCATGAAGAGCTGGATAAATATACCAGGGCTGGATGCAGTGTATGCCCTGATTTTACTTCGGTCTATGCAGACATTTCAGTTGGCAGCGAAGGCTCACCCAAGGGATGGTCAACAGTCATTACACGCACAGAAAAAGGCAGGCAGTTGTATCAGAAACTTATTGATAAAGAATTGATAGAGAGTGCGGAAGTTGATGAAAAGGGGCATGATTCGATAGAGCGAACGCTTCGTCAGAAGGAAGAAAGATCGAGGGTTAATATAGAGAAACGGCTGGGGCTTACATAGGGGGTTAATGCATAAAAAAGTACAAGAACTCGAAAAATGGGGTCAGAATCTTATTGATACTTTTAGGAAAGAATATGAAAAACTGAATGAATTAGAACAAAAACAAATTTTGGATTACAGTAACTATTCAGCTCCATGCCAAATTGAAATTTTCTGGGTTTCAGAACCCCATGAGTGTCAGCTTTTAGTTTTTCTACATGATTCTGATAGACCAGATAAAGAAATTAAAATTAATGGTCCTTTTAAAGGTTTTGAACTTGAGGAAGAAGTAATAAAAATTATGGACGAACCGAGATGGGAAAAAGAAATCACCAATCAAGAGGACGATTTTCGTTGGTACCATGATGAGAATCAAATGAATAAATATTCAGATTATTTTGTTCTGCATTTCTCAAATTTCTTAGATATTATGAGAAATTATCCTTTAACAAATTTTAGAAATGGATTGAGATATGGTAGCGCATTTTTTAATAATGGTTGGGTTGCTAATTTCAAAGGAAATGTTGCAGAATTAGGTTATTTCGAACAAAAGATGATTGAATCATTTCAATATGCAAAGCGGAGAGCTTTGATTCGAAATGAAACCGTGATTCAAAAGCCAAGTTCTCAATCAATAACACATGATAGATCATTAGTGGGTGTAATTGGTGCCTATTATTATCCAGGCGTTTTTATAGGAAACGATATTGAGATTAGTTTTAAAGAAAAGTTGTATGGCCCGAATATTGTTGAATATCCAAAATATGAATTTGAATTCACATTTGATGGCCGAAAGGGTTTTTATGATAAATATGGATTTGTAGTGATTCAAATAGAAGATGAAGAGAGTGCGATTAAAATAATAAACACTATTTTCGGAATTTCTCTTATCTTAGGAATTGAATCGTTATCAGTGCGAGAATCTGGACTTATCAGTTCTAAAATAAAACAAAACATTCCAGTTTTGGGTGATTCAATAGGCGGATGCAGTTGGAATTCAGCTAATCAAAGATTTAAACCAATGAATTTTAAAGGATATAGAAAGACTGTGATTCCTCTTGATAAAATGAATGAAATTATAAAAACTGCCGAAATTATATATAGTGATAAAAAATTGAACGATTTAGTACTTTTCTTACTTGACAGTTATACACATTTAAAAAGTTTAGAATTTTCTCAATCATTTCTTTTTAGTTGGTTCATTGTAGAGAATTTAATACCACGATTATTTGCCGAAGTTATCTCTGAAAAAAATGAGATGTATGGACAAAATAAAAAGGCTGACAAATATGATAATTGGTCAATCGCGACTAAAATTGAATTTTTAAGTTTTTTAGGAAAAATTGATAACAAAAAATATGAATTTTTAAACCGTTACAAGAAAAAAAGGAATGATTTCGTACACAAAGGAATAGCCATTAGTAAATCTGATTCTGAAAAGTTGTATAATTTCAGTTTTGATTCTGTTAAGAATGAAATATGCAAAAATTTAAATAATATGTAGAGAAAAATTAAATCTGTTGCTCAAGGCACCTGATCCCAATGTTTCCCAAGAGGTAACACCCACAAAGCATCCTACTTGATGCCCCGTTTTTCGAAAACGGGGTCGGTGACTGGGAACTGAAAGAACTGTGCGTGGTTACTCGGCATTCCTTTCATCTTGTATTCCTATCGAGTTGAATGGACATCATAACATATTCATCACATTGTGACCACCCGATATGCTCCCAAAATGCTCGACCTTCAGCATTTTCCTTGAACAAGAAGACATAGTTTCTCTTTATGCCTTCAGCTTGAAGTACTTTCAAGCATTTTTCAACCAACATCTTGCCCAGTCCTTTTCTGCGATGGCTTGGGGCAATTGCCAAATGATCCAAGAAACCGCGTCTACCGTTGTGACTAGCCAAACATGCTCCAATAACTTCTTCTTTGTCAAGAGCCAAGAAGCTCATACCTTTGTTTCTTCGCAGGAAGAACTCAAAATCCTGTTTTCCCTCTGAATCGTCAAGTTCAATTTCGTCAATGCTTTCCCAAAACCTAATCGATGCTTCATAATCCTCAGAACGGATTTCTCGAATGGTTACGTTCATGTGTGCACCTCAGTATTATTCATGGAGAAATTTGTATTCGCTCGTTGACATCGGCCAGATGACCGGCCACATAAGATACGGTCACAAGCCCCCTAGTCCTTTTTGCTTCTACCAGCTTTGGCCATATAGTCCGGCGTATCATCAGGGAGTTCTGGAATCTCAAACGTGCGTTCTTGTGTTGGAATGAATAACGCCGCTTGCTTCCAAAGCCACTTGCTTGTTATCAAATCCAGTGAGATATAATCTTCGAGCTTCTGCTCATTATAAGGCGTATCCACTTGGGACAATTCATGGAAGATTGCTCGTATTAACCCGCATGAATTCGAGTGAATCGCTTGGACCTTGATGAGTGCTCCTTTGTTTTCGAGATCATATTCTTCGCGATTATTCAAAAGACGGTCTGATTCGATCATAGTAAGACGACAATTCTGAAGAGCCTCACGAAGATTGCCGACTCGAAGCTTTTGCAGATGAGATAGTCTGATAGTTTGGGTAATTGCAATACTAAGAGAGATAATACCAACAATAGCGCTCATTATGCTTATGATATCAGCCATAGCTCTGCTCCCTTTTTGTGTTTTCCTCCTAACTATTAATTATATCCGACTATCTCTACATAAAACTACTCCCAATGAAAGTGTTATACCCTGACTTTCGGTGAATTGAAATAGCCGGTCCTTTTATCGTCACAGAACACATGTAGAATTACCAATGATAACGACGCGATTGAAGAATAGACGTTTGGAAAGGGTGGAACGTGTCATACTTGCGTGACACCTTTTGGGCTGTGATTTACGTTTCACCGAAAATCGAGTTATACAAGTAAAACCAATATTATATAGAATATTGATATCAACGAATTACAATATGTCACCCACTTTCCGCACTTCAATTGGGTATTTTATAAAATAATAGCTTTAAATATCATGCAACACCAAGGATGCCCCGCTCTGCAGAGCCCGTCCCACAACCGGGTTCAATGGTGTTGAATAGTTGGATTATGTCTTAAACTTTCGCTTATGGAACACAAGAGATTATACCATGTTTTCTTAGTTTTTCGCATAGTTTCTTGAATGAAGTGTGATTATGACGTCTATTTTCAACAGTATTCGCTTCAATATCCTTGATTTGGCTTTTTATTTTCAGTATTCTCTTCATGTTGTGTGCTATGCATGTTAGGGTGAATTCTGCTCTCACGTTTTCTAAACCTCTCGTTAAAAACTCTCGTAGTCCGATGTTTTGCTTGATATGCCCAAATACGCTCTCTACTGTCTTCGATCTTACACGGTAAACCTCCTGTCCTTCTGCTGACTCCATTTTTTCAGCCATTTCCCGCAGGTTAGTCTCATTGCCGTAACATTTGATAAGCTTTGGTTTATGATTGCTCTTTGTGCAGAGCTTTTTATCCTGGCATCTGCCACACCCAACTCCTCGATAAACCCTTACCTGTTTCCCTTTGTGTTTATCGAAGTATTCGTAGCTGAATTTTACGGTTTCTCCATTTGGACAGGTGAATTCGTCTTTTTTGGTATTATATTCAAAATTTTCTTTGCTGAATCTCTTTGATTTCGTTTCTTTCTTCTTCATCCTGGATGCAAGTTTTTCGTGGGGAATATATCCATCCGGATTGCGTTGTTTCAAAAAATCAATGTTTTTTGAGGAATGGTAACCATTGTCGGCAGTTACAACCATGTCTTCCGGTAGTTCACCAAAAACTTCCTCTATCTGTTCGATTTGAGGCTTTAACTGATCTACATCCCTGACATTTTGGACTACATCCTCTGCAATGATTATTCCATGCTCAGCATCAACCGTTATCTGTGGATTGTACGAGAATTCGGTGAAATGCTTCTTGTTCGGCATGAATCTGCTTTCCGGATCGGTAAAACTCAAAAAATCTTTTTCTGACGTTACAAATTCATTCTAAACCTTATCAAGTTGTTTTTCGATTCTATTCCTCTCTTTTTGGTCACCTTTTCTGTATTGATCTACGATCTTCTTCGTTTTTTTCTTTCTTATCTCCACTTTAACGTCTTTAAAACTCTTTGGAAGCGTGTCAGGATTAACATTTCCATATATATCATCCTCCATCTCGTCAACAGCGATTCCTCTCTGAAGTTCCGTGTCAATAGCCTCGTTTATCTCGTCAAGCTCTTCTTTTGACAGTACACTAAAATTCGAGGCTGAAGCTTTGATTTTCGTACCATCAATGCTCAAATGACCAAGTTTTACCATGTCCATTCCCCTAGCTAACTTTATGATCTCGGCAAAAACAAGTTTAATAACATCTAAATTATCCTTCCTAAACCTACAGATCGTACGAAAATCTGGATTTAATCGGTCTGAAAGGTACATATAGACAACATTTTCCTTTGTTGCCTTGGAAATCCTACGAGAAGACCGAATCCCATCGATAGTACCCTGAATAAGAAGCTTCATCATAACCTTTGGATGATACGCCGGACTGCCAGGGCCATCATATCGTTTCTCAATCTCGTTAAAGTCTATACCTTCAATGACTTCATCAACAAGTCTACAAACATGGTCTTCATCGATTAAATCCAAAATATTTGGGGGAAATAACCAATTTTGATTGTGGAGCCTTCTAATGAACGCCATATTACATAATATGGCTGGAAGAGTGATAAAAGTATCGGAACGATGTTAATTATGGGACAGGCTCTAAAGTGCAGGGACTCCCTGGTGGTTGGACTTACCTTTTCTTTCTGTACACCTTCTGGACTTTTTTAACGCTCTCTTTCCATAGCCTTTTCAACGCATTCTCATTGTCAATAAATTTTAATTTCACATCGTCATCAGTGGCTTTCGAGATAATAAACTTTTTTTTGTGTTCTTTATGATTATGTTTTAAATTTTCTGCAAATATTTTAATTTCCCCTTTATACTCTTTGTGGCTTTTTAATACCACTCTTGGCGAATCCAAACCTTTTTCTGATGCTATTTTGATTTGTAAATCGGGCTTTTCTATTTCGTAGAAGTTAAGTAGTTGACATGCACCAGGATAAATCGTAATCGCAATTAAGCAACCTTCATTATCCTTACGAGCCCAAGATAAATTCATGTCTTTTATTTTCCTAGGAGAGTTGGTAGTCACTGTTGCGCCTTCTACATCTATGATATCGTCTAAATTTATATTTAGTAGGGTTAACATTGCCTCACAGTTTATAGCCGCGGATCTTCCTTTATTTTCAACAAAAATGCTATAACACCGCCCTGCAGAATCTATATCATCTATAAATCTTACTTTAGGGCGGTTCCACAAATCATAAAGAATTCGTGCAAAAACGCTTGCTATGATTCCTGCGACAAAAATGATTATTGCTTTAACCATGTCACTATATGGCATTTTTAATCCCCTATAAGATATACAGTAGCCCGCTAACTACAAGTAGTATGATTTCAAAGGCTAACCAACCGCTTCTCATACAATATCGCCTCCTTTTCTTCTTATTTTTTTATCCATGCATTAATATCCCTCTAAGCCTCAACCACTCCACACCCGAATAATTCGGGTGCATCCGTTTTTCCCGCCACAGTGCTAACGGGACAAGCTCTAAAATGCGGGGCATCCCTAAATTTATTGTTTTTGTCTTCTTTTTGGTTTAAGTTTTAATTCTGTCATTATGCCCTTGAATTTTATTTCATCTATTTCAAATCCAAATCGGCCTCTAATCTTCTCTCTAATCCTTTGCCCGAATCTCTTTTTTATTTTTCTCCTCCTTTTCTCTGTAATTTTGATTTGTTATCTCCAATAGCCAAGAATATTACCTGATCCGGGGTCAAGTACTGCATCATGGTTAGAGAAAAGCACAAAGCAGTCATCATCACCACGAAGTCTATATTTAATTTTTGAAATTGTGTCTATCTCTATCACCCATTCATCGTAATATGCTTTATCATCAGCAGATTTACAAAGTGATGATCCATCTTCATATAATGTTATTTGAATTGGTGCAGGTATCTTAAAATACACTGTTACAGGATATTCAATTTCGAAAGCTGTCGATTCTCCCTTTTTCCAATAGCCACGAATATTATCATCTCCGAGGTCAAGTATTGCATCATGGTTAGAGAGAATTATTACATCAGGATCAGAATCAGCAGTTCCTATTTTAAGTCTGTATCTTGAAGTTGTCTTTTCCTTTATCCTCCATGCCATGTCAAATTCTCCGTGTTTCTCTTTTGAAAGTGCTGAACCATCCTCATAAAATGTTATTTGAAAATGCCCTCCTCTTATCACAAAATATGCTGTTATAGGATATTCAATTTCGAAAGATGATGCTGGTGATACTACATGTGGAGTTGGTGTAGGAGTAAATACTGATGAATCCACCTCAATGCATCCCGCAAATATCACAACTGATGCAATTCCCACCATAGCTATTAAGCCTACTATGGTTTTCTTTTTCATATTTTTTCACCTTCTTTTGTTTTTATTTTCCTCATACATAAACTCATGCCTCTTATAAAGCCCCGATCCATCCACACCGTTTTGAAAAACGGCGCATCATCGGTGTTGGTCTTTACTTCCTTCCAATCAAATATCCTGCAATTCCACCAAGTAGTAATCCTCCTCCTACTCCAAGTGCTATTTTTTCTATTGTATCCCGAAACTCTTCTCGTTGTTTTGTTACTGCTATTTGATCTTTCTGTCGTTTAATTGATTCTATCCAACCTCTAAGTGAAGGAATTGTACCACCTAACTTTTGTCTTATGTCTTGGATGTTAAGTATATCAAAACTAATTAAATTATTTTGATAATTTAATGCCGAGGGTAACCCACCTAAATCCACTCTTTCATCTTTCAGTATGAGCAGGGGTTTATCCATTCCAAAAGCGATACCAGTTTCACCATGCCCCCAATCAAAAATCTTAAATAACCCAGTTAAAGCATCTTTAAAGCGAGGAGTGGCAATTAAAATTAGACATTCTGAATTACCAATTTCTTTTTTAATAATCGGAGCCAAATCTTCAGGATTTACTGGTTCTTCAACGGTTTTGGTAATAAAGCCCCATTCTTTTATTATTTCAATTATTGGATCATTAATTAGGTGTTCTTTCGGTATAAGACCTTTACTAACAAAAGCACGATAATAAGGCCTAAGTATGACTTTGACATAGTATTCCCACTTACTCCATTGTTCATTAAAATCATTCCATTTTTCAGTCAAATAATCATATTCCCATAAATGATAACCAATTCTATAAATAGAAATACCCGTTATATCTGTTGGAATAATGAAGGGCAACTCTAAAATATGGCTGCTAAAATTAGGTTCAATTCGAATTGCACAATCTTTTGAATAGCATTTGTTTTTCTGCCAATCGAATTGCAATCTCAACTTTGAGATGTACAAATAATTCTCTCCAGTATTTTCCAAATTGAAACGTATAATGCCATTACTACCTGGTTGATAGTTTGCTTTATCATAAGTCCAACTCAATTTCCAAGTATTCGTTTTTATCGCCTCTTTAGCACATAATTAAGCTATTATCTACTTGATCTTCTTTCCCGAAATGAAGTGTATACTCTTGACTCATGAGGTTTATCAAGACCTTCATCCTTCTCCTTTATCAGAGCACTTTTTTCGTAAACTCCCCAAACCCGATCCTGTCAGTGAATTCGCCGATCCGCTCCCTCTGCTTTGCGTTTGCTTTGTAGTAATCAATCACGCTCTGCGTTACTTTCATCGCATCCTCGATTGACTCAACATAAGTTAGTTCCTTTGCGATTCTCGGCTTCCTGCCAGCGTTTCCTCCGACTACTACTTTAAATCCGTTCCTGAAGCCAAAGAAGCCAATGTCTCTCACCCATGACTCACCGCAGCAGTTTGCACATCCTGACACGCCAATCTTGAACTTGGCAGGAAGACTCATGCCGTGATACGCATCATTAAGAGCCATGCCGAGACCAAGGCTGTCTGAAACACCGCGCTTACAAAATGCCGTCCCTGGACAGGTTTTCACACTTCGCACGCATAATCCGATTGCTGCGCCCATGTCCATCCCAAGATCGTTCCAGGCAGAATCGATATCTTCTTCCTTAAGTCCAACGATTGCCATCCGCTGTGCACCCGTGATCTTTATCGCGGCTGCACCATATTTCTCTGCGACATCTGCAATCTTCCTTAAAACATCGGGAGGGACCACACCTGCTGGTATAGCTGGTGCTATCGCATAAGTCTCCCGGTCTCTCTGTAAGATTGCCCCTTTCTCCGGAAGGTCTGTCTTCTTTTCATTAGCCATTTCTATCGCCTCTGCTTTCTTTCTTCTGGTATTACTACACGTTTTGTCTGTTTAATTATTGCTTCCATTTTTATTACCTGGTTACCACCCATGTGCTTCAAATCGCATGAGAACTCCTTTTAAACCGGCTTTGTGCCGTGCCTCGTCCTTTGATGCTCGTTCAAAGAAGCGTGCAGCATCGATCATGTTCTCTGCTTCCGCTTTCTTTGCAGCATTTGCCTTCTCGGTTTCAGCCATGGTCTCGCCTTTTAACATCATCTCAAGGTTCGACCTTGTGTCTTTGATCATACCGAGAAGTTCAGCGATCTCTGCTGCATGCCATGCTTCATCCATTGCAACCTGCCTGAAATACATTGCTGCAGTGTGGTGTCCCTCGCGCTCAGCCTGCTTTGACATTGCAAGATAGAGCCCGACTTCTGTTGTTTCGCCTTTAAAGTTTGCTTCAAGTTCTTTTTTTGTTGTCATTTTATACCTCTAAATAAAAAATAAAAAAGTAATATTTACCCTCTTCTCCTCAACAGAACGAATAGAGCAAGAATCGATGTGAACGAGAAGACTGCCCCGAACCCTGGACTCTCTGCTGTATTTGCTTTGGTCTCTGCAGTTCCAGTCATCCCTTCAGCAACTACAGCCTCTGCAAGCTCTGCTTCAGCCCGAAGACTCCTGTCTTCTGACTTGATCGCAACCGCGGTCTCCTTAAGCGGTCCCCAGCCGTACCACTGTTCCTGATCCGCGTTTGCATGAAACGCGCTCTGGAAACAGCGCATTCGGTACTTCATCCACATAACCCAGAGATCCTCTTCGATCGTGTGTGACTGATCGTAGAACCTGAGAACATCAGGATATGGATAAGACGGGAGTTCGTCGATATATTCTGGCTCTGGGAGTATGCCGTCGCGATGCAGTGCTGCAACAATCTCGACTGACTCCGCGTAGACCCTGTCAGCTTCCCGAAGCATCTGGTCGCCTTCCTCGAGTGAGATTCTTGCGAACTTCTCTGAGTGGCAGTCGCCACACACTGCAATCATCTCCTCACGGGGTGCGTTCCACTCGGCAATCGTTGTCCTTGCAAGCTTTGCAGGACCTATAAGATCAAATCTTGCTGTTGGGTTTCCGTCAGCATCGAGGACACCGTACGACTTTAGAACCGTTTCCCGATCGTCAGCCCACTCCTTATCAGGCTCCTCGACTCTGACACCAAGAAATCCCCAACTAGTGATAACATTGTGGTCTCCGTTATTCATGTGGCACATCTGGCATGTGGGGGCGGTGTAACTCGCTTTCGCATCAGAGATCGGCGCGCCCCAGTTCCAGTCATCACCCTCTGTCAGGTAGATCGAACCGTGCTTTGAGGTTGAATACATTTCCCACTGGGCATGGTCGAAGCCCTGATGACAGGTCATGCATGCTTCTGGTCTTCTTGCCTCGGCTACTGAAAAGCTGTGCCTCGTATGGCAACTGTCACAGCCATTAACACCGTAGTGGTACTCATCCCAGCCAGTCTCGTCCTTCGCTCCAATCTTGTGGCAGCCTCCGCAGCCCTTCTGACCCTCCATCAGTTCTTTTGGCTGATCCGCGGTTGTTGGCATCGCAAACATCGCAGTCCATGCGAGGCTGTGCTTTCCGTCCATGTACTGCGCGTCCTGCGTAGCATGGCACGCACCGCACGTATCGTGTGTCGGCATCTTCGCCTTGTCAACGGTAGCAATCGAACTGTGGGCTGTTCCGTGACAGGTTGAGCAATCGACGTCGTTGCCCATCGCACCGCTCTTGAAATCTTCGACAATCTCCGGGGTGACTGTGCTGTGGCAGTCAATACAAGTTGATGCTGCTACTGATCCCATCAGGATGGAGGGGGTCAGTAACAACAGAACCAATAATATAAAAAATCTCTTCATAATCTTTTATCTCCTATTGTGTGTGTTTATTATTATTGTTTCTTTTCGAGCACGCTTACATCCGGATTCTTTTCACCATACTTACTGACGAGTTCCGCCAGCACCTCGCCCCTTGACTTTCCTTCGTTCTCAAGCCTCTTGATTAACTGATAAGCAGCAAAGAGTGTTGATGGTCCGATCTCTGACGCAAAGTTACCGACCCCCTGGTTCCAGACAAAAAGAGAGAAGAGTTCGTCCAGTTCGGAAACAGTAACGCCTTCAAAGTATGCTTTCACCAGTTCTCGTGTTGCCTGACGAATGCGACCTGAACCAACAGCATTTGCAAGCGAGAGCAGGTATTTAGTCTTCTGGTCTATTGCAGGCTCTTCTCTATTCCAGACAAGCTGCCAAAACTGTGACGTTATCTTGCCAAGCGTTTTGTCGATTTTGCCGAGATTGAGAAGAGCTGCTGGGTGTAGTGGAACGTTTGTACTGGCATCAGCTTCTCTTGTTTCTGCCCGGTAAAAGTACGCCCGGTATTCAGTATCAGATGTCTTCTCAGTACTGTGCTCAAAGCCGAGGTCTGCCATGATAGAATAAAGCGGGAACGGCTCGAAATTCTGAACCACGCAGATTCCACTGCCAGCAGCCACCTCCTTGGCTTTTTTTATAACAGTTGACAGGAACTCTCCCACAAGTTCCTTGCCATCCAGTACTTCAAATGATTCCTTCCTGTCGTTCCATTCTTTTATCGTGGGTTACTACCTCCATCATTATCTGAATTTCTTGTGGTTGCGTAAACCTTTTAGCAGTTCACAGTTGGAATGACATGCATCGCTGGTATATAATATTGTTGTGCGTAAAATCGAAGCCGTCAACTTGTAGAATGGGAACACGCGACCAGCACGCGACCAGCACAATAATATTACTGCGTAATCAAGAGTTACTTACAGAGTAAGTAACAGTTCAAATCTCGTGGAATCTCGTGGTCTTGCACGAATACCTGAAAATGGTTCTGTCTGGCAAATCGTTATATCGTATGGCACATAATGAACGATTCGGGATGTATCTTAAGACAATTAAAAATGTGATGAAAAAACTAAAAAAAGATAGGTTTCTTCTTCTTTTCTTCTTTTCAGGATTCCTTCTCGTTGCTTTTGTCTTTGTTACACTTGGAGATATGTTTTATCGACAGAGCGGCGATATATCGGCTTTGATTAGTGCAGCAAAGGATTCTACGATTCTAACTGCAATATGGATAAGTATTTCTGCTGCATCAGTCTCTGCATTAATCGCATTCATCTTCGGAGTTCCTTTGGCATACATCCTCGCACGAAAGGATTTTGCATTCAAGAGTGTTATCGAAGGCATTATAGACATCCCGATTATGATCCCACATGTGGTTGCTGGAATTGCACTCTATGGGGTTTTTATGCGATCTGGGATTATCGGTGCACCTTTTGGTAAGATTGGGGTCGTCTTCGTGGATGCATTTCCGGGGATTGTTGCCGCCATGCTGTTTATGAGCCTTCCATATCTTGTTGATACAGCAAGAGAGGGTTTTAAAACCGTTGATCCGAGACTGGAAAACGTGTCACGCTCACTCGGAGCATCCCAATGGACAACGTTTAGAAGGATAACGTTTCCTCTTGCATCGCCGTCCATATTCAATGGATGCATACTGTGCTGGGCTCGTGGAGTAAGCGAATTCTCAGCGGTTCTTATCATTGCATACTTCCCAAAGTCTGCTCCTGTTCTGATATACGATCTATTCACAATGTACGGTTTAACAAGCTCAAGACCTGCATCCATACTTCTTGTTTCAATCTGCCTTGTAATCTTTATCATCCTGCGAGCATCCAAACATGGAGAAAGACGATGATAACAATTAAAAATCTCCAGCGAAAATGGAAAGAATTTAATTTAAAGGACATAAACTTAACTATTGAAAAGGGAGAATACTTTGTAATTTTAGGTCCGACTGCCGCAGGAAAAACACTTCTTCTTGAACTTATAGCAGGATTTTACATACCGGATGCCGGTGAAATATGGATACACGGGGACAATGTTACAACTATGACACCTGAAGATCGGGAAGTTGGATTTGTGTACCAGGACTATGGACTATTTCCACATTTTACAGTGGAAGGGAACATCGAGTATGGACTAAAAATTAAAAAAATACCAAAAGATAAAATCAACAAGGAATCACAGGCAATGATGGATTTACTTGGGATAACGTACCTTAAAGATCGATACCCAACCACCCTCTCTGGTGGAGAAAAACAAAAGACGGCAATAGGAAGAGCCCTCATGTTAAACCCACACATATTACTTTTAGATGAGCCGTTGAGCGCCCTTGATGCAAGAACAAAGGCAGGACTGCAGGACGAACTCAAAAAAATCCACAACGAATCAGACATCACGATAATTCATGTAACACATGATCAAACCGAAGCAATGATTATGGCAGACAGGATAGGAATCATGATGGGTGGGGAGATCGTTCAAACAGGCACAACACATGAAATATTCAACACGCCAAAAAATAGAATGATCGCAGACTTCGTTGGAACAGAGAATGTGCTTGAAGGACACATATCCAAAAAAATAGACGGGCTTACAATAGTAGATATCGGCAGCAGTGAAATATTTGCCATATCCGACCTTGAAATCGGCAGCAAAGTTCATGCATTCATACGACCAGAAGATATAATCATATCAAAAGAGTTGCAAGAAACAAGTGCAAGAAACAATCTGGAAACAAAAATAAAAAAAATCATACACCTTGGGGCAATAGTAAGAATGGAGCTTGATAACGAGCTTGTTGCATTCACAACAAAACAATCAGCAGAAGAGCTTGAGTTAAACATCGATGAACATATCTATGCATCTTTTAAAACCACAGCAGTCCACATCGTAGGAAGATAAAAGCTGGTATTCGTCTGGAAGTCGGTATCGTTAGCTATATATATCAAACAAAAAACTATGTAACTTGATATATGCTGGGAGGAAATACAATGGAAGATGCTGATGTAAGTAAAAAAGATGTGATAACAAAACTTATCATTCTCTCCTCAAGACACATGATGCCAGGAGACTTGTTATATAAAATATACGCACTGCGAAAAGATGTGATTGTCAAAGAAACGTGTTTTGGAGCAGAGGTATCCGGAAAAAAGGAAGACGTGAACAGTTTGATAAGAGATATCCGAATTCTTGATCCGTATGGCATTTTTATTAAAGAACGTGGATTTCCCATAGGGGATCTGCGGAGGTGTAGAGCTACAAGCGGCGGTGGTGCGCGGCCGGGTTTCCACCAGATAGAGGCGGAAGCAGCAACACTCCCATTAATGTCACGCGCCTTGTTAGAGTATGATATGGGAGTAAAACCAACAACACACGAAAAACCAGCAAAACTTGATGTCGATGTGTTTAAAAAAATCATCGCAGATTGTCTTCACAGCTTATGAATATCAGGAGTAATAGAACATGTCAAAAATATTGATATATCCAACCAACAGCCTCGTTCTGGCTGATTTAGTAGATCGATTCGGTCACGAGCCGCTTACCATTCCACAGGAGATTAGAAAAAAAGTTACCAGTGTAGGGCTCGACTCGCCGCCGCTCAACATCACTCCGGAGGACCCTAAAATAGGTTTAAAATATGCAGCAGTAGAGGTTCCATCCGGTGTGCGTGGCAGAATGGCACTGATAGGGCCACTACTTGAAAAAGCAGATGCGGCAGTCGTTGTCAGCGATCCGGAAGCAACTTTCGGGTGTATGGGATGTGCACGCACCAATGAGCTTGTAAACTTCCTTATCCGTGCAAAAAAAATACCAATGCTTGAATTATCCTATCCAACGAATGATGATGACGCAAGAGACTTTGTATACAAAATTGCTGAGTTCCTCCAATCATCGGAGGTGCTGAAACATGAGTAAAAATGTTAAAATCGCACAGTTATCCTGTGGAACAGAATACAGCGGAATTCAACCTGAAATCGAGGCTGCAGCCAAGCAGGTGAATGCAGAAATGGTATTTGCTGATGTCGACTATGATGATATTGCAAGAATTGAAAAGGATTTTGGCTTGGAAGTTGCAAGCCCTGACCTCAAGCTACTGATGGCAAGAGCAAAATCAATCGTTGATGGAAAAACCGATGTGGACGCTGTGTTCGTTGCTACCTGTTTCAGATGTGCTGAAGCAGCGCTTGCCAGAAGTGAAGTGCGCAGGTACATATATGAAAAAACAAGTCTGCCTGTGATCAGTTATTCATTCACGGAACGCACCACGTCCGGTACACTGCTTACAAGGATGGAGGCTCTTACCACCATGGCACGCAGAAAAAGCCTGCTTGCACGAGAGCGGCAAACAGGTCTTACAGCAGGAATCGATTCAGGCTCAACCACCACCAAATGCGTGATTATGAAAGACAACGAGGTTATAGGCACCGGTTGGGTTCCAACAACAAAAGTGTTGGACAGTGCAGATGAAGCATTTAACATTGCACTGGAAAGTGCGGGAATCAAACAAAGTGAACTGGATGCACTCGGTACCACCGGCTATGGACGGTTTCTTATAGGAGATAAGTTTAGTGCTGATCTCGTGCAGGAAGAGGTTACTGTTAACAGCAAAGGTGCAGTATTCCTTGCAGACAAACAAAAAGGAGACGCTACTGTGATCGACATCGGTGGGATGGATAACAAAGCAATCTCAGTCCACGATGGCATACCAGGGATGTTCACTCTCGGCGGCATCTGTGCAGGTGCATCAGGAAGATTTCTTGAAATAACTGCAAGAAGGCTTGGTGTGGAAATCACCAAACTTGGAGACCTTGCACTCAAGGGAAATTCCAAAAACATTGAAATGAACAGTTACTGTATTGTTTTTGGAATACAATCGCTTGTAAACTCACTATCAACAGGAGCAAAACCAGAGGATGTTGCTGCAGCAGCGTGCTACAGTGTAGCAGAACAGGTCTTTGAACAACAACTACAAGAGGTGGAAGTCAAAGAGCCGGTGATTATGGTTGGCGGTTCATCACTGATAGCAGGGCTTCCGAAAGCGCTTGAAGACCTGCTGCATGTGGAAGTACACATACCAAAATACTCCCAGTTTATCGGGGCAGTCGGTTCAGCACTTCTTGTATCGGGACTGGTGGATACCAGTAAAAAGTAAAGCTTTTGCTTTGCAGAAATAACGAGTCTCGTGGTTACAAAAGGAACTTGGAACAAAGATGAAAAAAGATGTAAAAACAGTCTCAGGTAACATTGTTGATGTCCTGCATTCAAGGATTTATCAGGGAACATTGACAATTTCAAACGGCAGAATAGTGGATATCCTAAAAACAGATGACGGGTGTGACACCTACATTATCCCTGGACTCGTTGATGCGCATATTCATATTGAAAGCTCGATGTTAACTCCTTCGGAGTTTGCACGGGCGGCTGTAATTCATGGAACGGTTGCAGCAGTTTCTGACCCACACGAGATAGCCAATGTGCTTGGAATAAAAGGAGTAAAATATATGATAGAAGACGCTCTGAGCATTCCTTTCAAATTTTACTTTGGAGCACCTTCCTGTGTGCCTGCAACACCTTTTGAGACCAGCGGAGCATATCTTGGCTCTGGTGAAATAGAGGAATTGTTAAAGCTAAAGCAGATAAAATATTTAGGGGAGGTTATGAATTTCCCCGGTGTTGTTAATGACGATCCCGAAGTCATCAATAAGATTAATATCGCCAAAAAATATTCAAAATTAATCGATGGGCATGCTCCAATGCTTGGCGGCAAAGAGCTAAAAAAGTATGTGGATGCAGGAATATCCACTGATCACGAGTGCTCCACAATAGGGGAGGCTTTGGAGAGACTTGAGCTTGGCATGAATATCCAGATCAGAGAAGGGTCTCTTGGAAGGAACTTTGAAGAGTTGATTTCCCTTGTGGGAACTCATCACGACCGCTGCATGTTCTGTAGTGATGATAAACATCCGGACGATCTATTAAAAGGACACATCAATGAACTGGTGAAAAGAGGTCTTGGTCATGGTATTGATCTGATGAAAATTCTTCGTGTTGCATGTGTGAATCCTGTTTTACATTACCAGTTAGATGTTGGATTATTACAGGTTGGGGATGCTGCTGATTTTATTGAGGTAGACAATCTGGATGACTTCAATGTACTAAAAACATACATCAACGGGAAACTGGTTGCAGAAAAAGGCAGAACTTTGATACCAAAAAAATCATCAAAAATAGTAAATAATTTTAACGTTAAGGAAAAAGTAGAGAGAGATTTTGTAGTTGCATATAAAAATGGCAAAATAAATGTAATTGAAGTAATCGATGGCCAATTAATTACCAATAAAATAGTTACACAGCCACTGGTAATGGATGGATGTGTTGTGTCTGATGTAAAAAGAGATCTATTAAAAATGGCATCAATCAATCGTTATAATGAAGCAAAAGTGGCAACAGCTTTTGTTAAAAATTTCGGGCTAAAACGAGGAGCTATTGCCTCAAGTGTTTCTCATGATTCTCATAACATCGTTGTTATTGGAGTTAATGATACGGATATGTGTAGAGCTGTTAACCTGATTATTGAAAACAAAGGTGGCATCAGCGCAGTATCTGAAAACACAGAGATGATTCTGCCTCTGCCAATTGCAGGAATTATGTCCAATGAAGACTACCTGACAGTTGCAGAAAAATATACTGAAATGGATAAGATCGCCAAATCTTTTGGTTCAACACTTCGTGCACCGTTTATGATGCTGTCTTTTCTATCGTTACTTGTTATACCAAAACTGAAACTGAGTGATAAAGGATTATTCGATGCAGAGAAATTTGAATTTATTGATCTTTTCACCAATATCTCTTAGTTTATCTCCTTTTATATCCTATACAATTACCAATCTTTTAGTAGCCGACTGCTTGAGCAATCTCAAAGGTCAGAGAGTTGTCATTTAATATGTTGCTTGAAACAATAAACACATAATTCTCATTATTCCAGATGTACAGGTAGGTGAACTCGTTTTTACCCTGTTGAATTGTATAATCCTTTATCTGCGTGGCACTGTGATTACTCAGCATTACTTCTTCAAATGGATTATATCGATAGCCATTGTACTGTGACTTGTAATCTTCAATTAACTTCTTTGCAGAATCTTTGCTGTCTGTTTTAGCAACACGCACATAAAAATCGTCTTTGTTACTGTTTTTATACACGGCTTCGATGGACTCTGTTGCATTCTCAATAACTACTTCGTGCACCCCAAGATAGGTAATGCCAATCGGCAGATCTTTTGTTGGGATCAGGTCATCTATTGAAGCAGTATCAATCGGCATCTTAACGTCAGGTACGTCTTCAGTTTCATTATCTACACAACCAAGTGCAAAAACTGATGAAAAGAGGATTAACAATATTAATATGGTTTTATGTCTCACTATTCAATCACCACCCTTACCATATAAATAATATCTCAAAAACATATCGGTTGGAATGCTCTTGAATCCAAAGTAACATATACCATTCCATATTAATAATATCTGATGAAAACACCTGTGGCAGAACAACTTGCAAAGAAGCAGCAATCTATCAGCATTGCAGAATTCTTTGAAAAGAACAGACAGATACTTGGTTTTGATTCTGCCCCACGGTGCCTGATAACTACTGTGAAGGAGGCAGTGGATAATGCACTTGATGCTTGTGAAGAGGCGGACATACTTCCTGATATTATAGTTTTTGTAGAAAACACAACTAAAGAAACAATAACAACAATCGTTGAAGATAACGGGCCTGGCATTACACGAGAACAGATTCCAAACGTTTTTGCAAAACTGTTGTACGGCTCACGTTTTTATGCCATAAAACAGAGTCGCGGGCAGCAGGGAATTGGCATATCGGCAGCAGTACTGTATTCACAACTCACGTCCGGAAAGCCGGTTCGTATCATTTCCAAGATTGGAAAAAATTATCCTGCACACTATTTTGAACTTATTATCAACACAAAAACCAATGAGCCGCAAATACTCAAAGACGAGGAAATCGAGTGGGATCGGCTGCAGGGCATTCGCATCGAACTTGAAATGGAAGCAAGCTATGTCAAAGGACGGCGACAATCAGTATACGAATACCTGAAAGATACTGCAATCATCAATCCACATGCACGCATCACATTCATAGAGCCTGATGGAAACGAAATTCGGTTTGAGCGTGCTACCGACAGGTTGCCGGCACCAGCAAAAGAAGTGCTGCCACATCCAAACGGCATCGAACTTGGAACACTGTTGAAAATGCTGCGATACACAGAGCGAAAGCGTCTTGCAGCTTTCCTTCGGCACTCCCTTTCCAAGATTGGTCTCTACACTGCAGAAGAAATTTGCAGCAAAGCGGGTCTTGATCCGGACACTGATCCGCATCTAATCGATCTGAACGGGGCAAAAAAGCTCATCAATGCTTTTAAAAATGTGAAGATTATGGCGCCGTCTACTGATTGCCTTTCACCGATCGGTGAACAACTTATTTATAAAGGACTTGAAAAGGAGCACACCATAGATTTTATCGCTACTACTACGCGCACAGCTTCAGTGCACAGCGGCCATCCTTTTGTTGTTGAGGCAGGCATTGCTTATGGAGGAAGCCTTAGAAAAGATCAACGTACAAACATACTGCGGTTTGCAAACAGGGTGCCGTTGTTGTACCAACAGGGAGCCTGTGCTATCACTCATGCCATTGAAAACATCAAGTGGAGACAGTATTCCATCGACCAGCCTGGAGGAAGCCTACCAGTTGGGCCAATTATCATACTGGTACACGTAGCATCAACACACATACCCTTCACCTCGGAATCAAAGGAGGCAATTGCTGATGTGCCAGAGATCGTAAGTGAAACCGAACTGGCACTAAAAGAGCTTGCAAGAAAGCTGTTAGCTTACATAGGGAAACAAAAGGCACTCTCCAAGAGACGGGAAAAGGAAGTAATAATCCATAAACTACTGCCGCGCATTGCAGCAAAAACATCAGAGATACTTGAACTTCCTGTACCTGATATAACACCTGTTGTTGCCAAAATAATGGGAAATGTGCATATCAAAAGACAGGTTGAACAGCGCGAAAAAGTGCAGCATGTGATTATACAAATCCGCAACAACACCGAGACAAAACAAAAGTTCATGCTGTATGAATCCTTGACATATCCCATATACAATCCAAGCCCGCAGCCTGAAATCATAACGACTGATGGTGAGTACAACTACCGGTGGGGGATTAATCTGAAACCACAGGAGGGGCGAGCAATATTTTACGATTTAACGATACCAAGTGAGGCGATTGAAAAATTACCTCCTGTAATTGTAGAGGGAATAGACAAAGAACTTGTTACAGGTACAAAAGTCATGGTGATGCCCTAATGATAGTTACCCAATTTTGTGCAACTCGATTGCTCCGCAATCGAGAGTTGAATGTGTCTGCACAACGAAGTTGTACAGAGGTGATGCCATAATGATTGTTACAAACATCCAGTCAATAGCAAGCTTAAAACAGCTAATCCGGATAATCTATGAACAAATAGACGAGGGCAGCATACCGCATCTACAGCTTCCGACACGTACGAAGAACAACATCGAAATAAGCGAGAATGATGTGTGGGTCTATGGCGGCGGTAGGAGCATAAGAAGTGCAAAGACCACCAAAGGTGCATACCAGCTATTAAAAACAACACACATCTGTGACCTTCTCATCAACGATCACCTGAGTAACAATAAAAGCTCAACCTTAAGAGAAATTTACTACATATCCGAGAACTGGGATATAGCTAAATTTAAGGAGCAGCCGGAAAGTGATCGGCTCATAGAAGACCTTGAAATCATAACCGGACTCCAACGAGAAGATTTTCATGTGCGTCCGGAAGAAAATGGTGCTACCATCTTTGGGCCACTGCGAATCAGGGAAACCACGAAACGGGGCGAGCGGATCATTCACTGCCAGGAAGATGTTGGAGAGGCAGGATACCAAATACCATACAACGTTGAAAACATCGAATTTCTCGAGCACGATGCACAAATCATCATCGCAATCGAGACCGGGGGCATGCAGGATCGATTAATCGAGAACGGCTTCGACGAAAAATACCACGCACTTCTTATCCATTTAAAAGGGCAGCCAGCCAGAAGCACCCGCAGATTAATCAAACGATTAAACGAAGAACTCAACATCCCGGTTGCAGTATTCACAGATGCGGACCCGTGGAGCTACCGCATTTATGCAAGCGTAGCTTACGGGGCAATCAAAACCGCACACTTGAGTGAGTTCATGGCAGCACCAAAAGCAAAATTCCTTGGAGTACAGCCAAGCGATATTATTGACTATGATTTATCTACAGACAAACTTACTGATCAGGATATGAAAGCGCTGCACAACGAACTAACAGATCCACGTTTTGATACTGACTACTGGAAAAACCAGATTAACCTTCAAATCGAACTTGGAAAAAAAGCAGAACAGCAAGCATTTGCAGGAAAAGGACTCGACTATGTGACAGATACTTACCTGCCAACACGACTTGGCGAAATGGGAATGATAAAACGATGACACTTGGGTGGTGAAAGACTGACAGAGTACGACATAAAGTTTATATATACTCCAAATTGGTAAGATGCACGACATTGATGTTGGATATAACTATATTAGGCGAAATCGTGGAGGAAAGGCATGACATTTGATTTAAGCAATCCATGGCTTGTAGCAATACTCGGTGGAGCTATCGGAGCCATTATAGCAGGGCTTGTACTCTATTATTTGTTTGAATACAGAAAGGAAAAGATATTAAAAAGTACACGCATGACCATTATAACTAATGCAGATAGTTTGTTGAAGAAAAATATGATTAGAGATGCATTAAAGATATATGCAGAGATGTTAAAAATAATTTCTGAGAGAAAGGACCCCGAGGACTATGCACATCTCAAAAATAATGAAGGAATTTGTCACTCTAAATTAGCTGAGCTAAGCAATAAAGAGGAAAACCTCACTAAAGCAATCATAGCCTATGAAGAAGCTCTGAAAATCTACACTGTTGAGAAATATCCTGTAAATTATGCCACAACCCAGAATAATCTTGGAAATGCTTACAGTACTCTTGCTGAAGTTCGATATAAAGAGGAAAACCTCACTAAAGCAATCCAAACCTATGAAGACGCTCTGAAAATCAGAACTGTTGAGAAATATCCTGTTGACTATGCAATGACCCAGAATAATCTTGGAAATGCTTACAGTATTCTTGCTGAAGTTCGAGATAAAGAGGAAAAGCTCACTAAAGCAATCCGAGCCTATGAAGAAGCTCTGAAAATCAGAACTGTTGAGAAATATCCTGTTGACTATGCTACAACCCAGAATAATCTTGGAAATGCTTACACGGCTCTTGCTGAAGTTCGAGATAAAGAGGGAAAGCTCACTAAAGCAATCCGAGCCTATGAAGAAGCTCTGAAAATCTACACTGTTGAGAACTATCCCTTATATCGTAAGGTAATAATGTCAAACATAGAAAGAACAAAACAAAGGATGAGGCAATAAATATTGAGTGCCTTTCCTCCGCGACTCTCGCCAACTTCGTTGGCTCGGTGCCATCGCACTCACTTAACACGGGATAAACGGTTTCGCTCGGTTGCACCTCGCTACACTCAGATCCCTCCGCTTCGCTACAGGACTTCGTTTATCCCTATACGTTATCTGAAATCGGCGTAAGTATTCATTTAAGAAATGATTTTGGAGATACACTGATATACAAGTAAACATATGTATTACATAGGTGATAGGAATGTCTGTGGCTGTTTCAATTCGATTACCAGAAAAGATTATACATGATTTGGAAGTATTAGCAAGTACAATAGAGCGCTCAAAAACATTTATTATTCGTAAAGCAATCGAGTCGTATTTAGAAGATTATACAGATTATTTGGTTGCTTTGGAACGTTTGAGAGATAAAGATGACGAAATCATTTCAGGTGAAGAACTGAGGGGACAACTTGGCTTGTAAAATTGAATATAAATCATCTGTCAGTAAAGATTTAAAAAAATTAGATAAGAAAATAACTAAACGGATTCTTAATGAATTAGAGAAGAATTTAAGAGAAAATCCGGATATTGGTGTACCTCTCTCTGGACAATTTAAAGGTTTATTTAAATACCGTGTTGGAGATTACCGTATAATCTACACCAAAACCATAAAAGAAGTCCTTATTCTTCGAATCGGACACCGAAGTAAAATATACAAATAAAACATGCCGACATCAGGTAACACAGCATACACTATGGGCTTATGCCCCCACCCATTGGGATGCTGCCCCCACAGTATTCTGGCAAGTACAAATTTATGTCTCGAAAATTCAACAAAAACGATACGGTTCCCTTGTAGATCATTATTTATGAGTTACCTAAACTCACCCACCAAAAACTGGTTTCAGATAGCTTTTTAAGGATGAATGAATATTGTTTAAAGGTTGGTACGGATGAATCGGATTTTGACAGCGCAGAATACAGAACTGCTTAAAAAACTTGCTTAAGATGTAGTGAAAGATATAACCAGTGATGCAGACGATGCAGATGTTTGAGGGCCGGTAGATCAGGGGTAGATCGCTACCTCGGCATGGTAGAGGCCTCGGGTTCAAATCCCGACCGGTCCACTTCAAATCCTTGAAATAGTCATCAATGGTGTAATTTAATGTTGAAGATCGTTTTTCTTGGCACTGCTGGTTCCTTTCCCACTTCTAAACGAAATCCCTCGTGTGTTTTTGTTAATCATGAAGGCGAGTTGTTGTTGTTTGACTGCGGTGAAGGAGCACAGAAGCGAATGATGCAGGCTAAATGTGGAATGCTGAATATCTCTTCGATTTTTATCACCCACTTCCATGCCGATCATATTCTTGGAATTCCTGGTCTGATTCAAACGCTTTCGTTTAACTCTCGCAAACAGCCTCTTGTAATTTATGGTCCAAAAGGTGTTGAATGGTTTGTTAAACTCTTTGTTGCTCTTGGGCATTTCAAGCCTTGTTTTGATGTGCGATCTGTCGAAGTGTCGGGTGGAGATATAATTGAGCGAACTGGTTACCGGGTAGAGGTGTTCGAGACTACGCATGGTGTTGCAAGTGTTGGTTACGCACTTGTTGAAGATGAACGACCTGGGCGATTTAACCGTGAGCGTGCAATAGCTCTTGGCATTCCACAGGGGCCACTATTTAAAAAGCTTCATCGTGGTGAATGCGTGGAGATTAACGGTCGGACCATCCATCCGGAAGAGGTTGTTGGCATAAAGCGTCATGGCAGAAAAATCGTATACACTGGGGATACGCGTCCAACGACAGAAACTGTCAGGGCTGCTAAAAATGCTGATGTTCTGATCCATGATGGAAGCATGGCAGATGAGCTTGCTGACTGGGCTTACCAGACAAAACATTCGACTGCTAGTGAAGCAGCAGGGGTTGCAAGAGACGCTAACGTGCGTCTGCTTGTGTTAACCCATGTTAGCGCGAGATATTCAAAAAGCAGTGATGTACTTCTTGCTGATGCAAAAAAAGTATTTGAGAACACTATTGTAGCATACGATTTAATGGAATTTGAGGTGCCGTACTCCGATTAATTCTTATGATAGTGTTTTATGTATCTAAGTAGTTACTAAAAATTTATCTATCCCTTTTCTTGTGTTTTTAAGAAGTCCCTGTGCCATTTCCTGTGTTGGCCATGATCCAAGACCACAATCCGGACCGGCATAACGTATACGCTCTCCAAAGATATTGTAGGCAGTCTCGAGCCTTTTTGCAATTACATCCGAAGTTTCCATGTCAATGATAACATCTTTGATTCTTTCGCTATCTTTCCAGACATTCGTATTGTATTTCTCATTGAGGACTGCTGTGAGGCTAAAAATGTCTGTTCTCGCCACACCCACCCGTAAAAAGGAGTCGGTATCTTCAAGTATTTTTTTATCAATTAGTTTAAGGTATTGTGGATTAGCTGCAGATTCAACGCCAATAACATTAATGCCTGGTGTTTGACAGGCAATATGGTAATAAAGTGGCGAATGAAGATGAATCTGAACATCTATGCCATGGGATGCTGCTGTAGATGATGCGATCGTGAGAGCTTTAATCATTTCCTCTTCCCCAAACATAATCTGTGGATTTATTCCAATACTCGGTTCGTCAATAGATATGGTCTTAACCTGAAAAAATGGTGAAGCTTCAATGGCTTTGCTGACAAATCGGTCAACACTTTTTGCAAGAGCCTGGTACACATCCACATAATCAGTTGCACCAAACTCATGTAAGTACAGTTCAAGCGGCCCTGTAACACATACTCTAAGCGGCATACGAGAGCCGTGCTCATCAAAGTACCTTCTTGCCGTAGGCAAAATAGCATCAAGTTCTATTATTCGTGCATGTTTCTCTGATACAAGATATGGTTCATCCGTTGCTGCCTCATCAGTGATGTATTGCAGAAACTGGTGGTTCATATCCTGGAACTGTGGATATGTGGGTACATCCACTCTCGCCCCAAGCTTATGCTGCATCGCTTCCTGCATTACAGCATACAGCTTGCTGTCTTTATCGTTCCTGCTAATCATCTCATCAACCCACTCCTTTGTAACACCGGGTGGGAGTGGGTAGCTTCCAATATCATCAAAGATTACCTGCATACTCAAAACATAACGTATCACATCATTTAACCATTTTGCCATCGTCTCAGTTCCACATAAACATCGTTACCACTCACAAGCCGATCACTCGTGCTGCCATCTGTAGAATTGTGAGGACATCGGGTGGTGTTACTCTGCCATCGCTGCTGACATCAGCAACAACGAGGGTTTTAGTATTGCAGAGACGGCTTATGACTGCTATTTAAAGTACGATTGGATGATGACCTGGTCAGTGGTTGATGTGGTGCAACTTGAATTTTAGGTAGTGTCCCAATCTACGATAGTTTATTATATCTCTAAAGATTTCCCCCTTGGTGAATCTATATGGCACGTCCAGGAGGAGAAATCAATGTTGTTTGTCAGAATCTTAGATGCCGTTACTATCTAAAAGTAAAGGGAATGGACATTATCAAAAGCGGAAAGTATCGTACCAGTCACCAGAGGTATTACCGTAAACACTGTAAAACCCGTTTCATGGAAACTGAAGGCACACCTCCTATGCAAACTAATCCAATCTCTAACACTCCTTCTAATGTCATTCCACAAAGTAATCTTTTACTCTTTCGTGGTTTTCAGAAATCAACTTTTATGAGCCGCTTGTAACCACGCTGTACGCTTCATTTATACGGTTATGGTTGACACGTTCACCCTGTTCAATGATAATCTCTGGCCAAACATAAACACCTGAGTGGATGATTGCATTATTATTGATAAGACATCTTGCCCCGATAACAGTACCGGTCTCGAGAATGCAGTTGTTGCCCACAACAGTGTTGTTATCAACGATTGCACCAGAAACATTGGTATTTGTACCGATGTGAACATTATTGAAAATATTGGCTGAAAAGATACGTGCACCATCCTCAATTACACATCCACTGCCAATGGTTGTGTAGGGCCCAATCAGCACATTTTCAGCAATGATTGTGCCTTCACCGATTACAGCCGGTCCAACAAGTGCTGAGTTTGATCCAAGTGATACACCAGGCTGAATATCGAATGGCCCAACGACACGGGCATTTTGAATATTGAAATTGCCAACGATTGTTGTGCTTCCCATTTTATCAAGCATCCATTTAGCTGCTTCACGGTATGCACCGGAATTTCCTATGTCGGTCCAGTGCCCGCGCACCAAAAATCCATTAATCCGCTTGTTCTCATTCAAAAGACGTGGAAACATGTTTTTTGCAAAATCGTATTTTGTATCATCAGGTATAATCTCAAAGATTTCTGGACTGCACACATAGATGCCGGTACTTGTGAGGTTGCTGAAAATCTCCCCTGGCTCTGGTTTCTCGAGGAAATGGCAAATCTTGTTGTTTACACCCATGTCCACAATACCATATTCTCGTGGGTCTTCTATAGGAAGAAGTCCAATGGTAACTGGCGCATTCCCAAGCTCATGGAATCGGTACATCTCACGCAGGTTTAAATCCATGACGTGATCACCGCCGATCACCATGAAAGATTCGTTTTCAAAATATTCCTCTGCGTTTTTAACACTCCCGGCTGTACTCAACTTTTTTTTATCATAAACATACTCAATGTGAACACCATAAGTATGCCCATCGCCAATAGCCTCTTCAATAGTTCCCCCTTTATATCCAAGAGTGACAACAATATCGTTAATGCCTTCGCGTGCAATACTTTCCACCAGATGAACAATAGAAGGTTTATTCAATAGTGGAATCATTGGTTTTGGTCGTTCAAACGTAAGTGGGCGAAGTCTTGTGCCTTCACCACCACACATTATGCAAGCTCTCAATATATCACCGATAGAAAAACGATCTTTTAATATAAATTAGTAACTACAAATCTATACGAAACGTTAAATAACGATAATTTAATTGATGAGTTCAAATTATATGTTAGACACAATCAACCCCACTTTAGCACAGCTTCGCGCACAGGTAAAAAGAAAAGAGATGCCCAGTACCAAGCCTGCTGCATGCTGGTCTGGTAAAGACCTGTTAATGGGTAAACCAATTCCATCACTTACAATTATACTACGTACCATTGGCTGCAGGTTTGCACAGCACGGGGGCTGCACCATGTGTGGCTATATCAATGATGCAGCAGGAGTACCGCCAACAGAAGAGGAGTTAATTGCACAATTCAACTTTGCTCTTACAAAAGCACCGGATTCGGATTTTATCGTGAAGATATTTACCTCAGGAAGCTTTTTTGACACGACAGAAGTACCGTATAACGTACAGGATTACATATTCGGATGCCTCGAGCAAAACAAGCATGTTAAGAAAGTCCTTGTTGAAACCCGTCCGGTGTTTGTCAACGATCAGGATGGAAAAAACTTGGAGCATGCAAAAGTGCACTTTAACAAACCGCTTGAGATTGCCATAGGACTTGAAACCGCTAACGATACAATCCGTAGTTTCTGCATAAACAAGGTATTCAGCTTCAGCGAGTTTAAAAAAGCCTGTATTATTGCAGATAATAAGAATATTACAGTTAAAGCGTATCTTTTATTGAAACCGCCTTTTTTAAGCGAAGGAGATGCGATCAGGGACGTCATCAGTTCGGCTAAGGTAGCGGCAGAGTATGCACAGACCATCTCTATTAACCCCTGCAATATTCAAAAAGGCACTCTCGTTGAAAGATTGTACCATCGCAGAGAGTACCGCCCCCCCTATCTGTGGAGCATCATAGAAGTACTTAAAACAGCCAAAAGAGAGAATCCGCAAACGATAATTGTTTCTGATCCAGTTGCAGCAGGCACGCGACGGGGCCCCTACAACTGTCCAAAATGCAACCGCGAAGCTGCCCAGTTAATAAACGATTTTTCACTTACTCAAGACACAGAACTATTTGAAAAATTCGAATGTGAGTGCAGATATTTATGGGAAAAGGTGGTGCAGCTTGAGGATTATGCTTATGGATCACAATTATAAAACGTTCATCCTGTACAATCAAAAGCAAATTTTATATAGGCGTGCAGGTGTATACTGCATACTTTGTTGAGGTAAAAATATGGCAGGTAATATTAATCAACCAGTTATTATATTAAGCAATGATTCTGCACAAACGAAAGGCAGAGACGCACTGGATAGAAATATAAGTGCTGCTAAGGCTATTGCAGAGACTGTACGAAGCACTCTTGGACCAAATGGTCTTGACAAGATGATCGTTGGCTCAAAGGAAGGAATTACAATCACAAACGATGGTTGCACGATTTTGCAGACTATTGAAGTTGAGAATCCTGCAGCAAGAATGATGATTGAAGTTGCTCAAGCAATGGAAAAAGGGGTAGGAGATGGAACCACCTCGTCTACAGTGTTTGCATCCGAACTTCTCTCGCATGCACTGGAATTGCTTGATAAAAAAGTCCATCCCACAACCATTATTAAAGGATATAATTTAGCTTCAGTAAAGGCATTAGAACTACTAAATGAACTATCGGAAACTATTGAGGTTCAACAAAAAGAGCTTGAGAAGGTTACCAATACTGCTATTAACAGCAGGGGCAGTGAGAAGACTAAAGAATTGCTGTCAGAAGTCAGTGTTAAAGCTGCCCTTAAAGCTGAAAAAGATGGTAAGATTAATGTTGACACTGATGTACATATCTTAAATGCGGATGGTGTCAAAGCAGAGGACACGCACGTCGTAAATGGGATTGCGATTTTTAGCAAGCGAGCTAATGAAGATATGCCAACACGCATAGAAAATGCAAAGATAGCACTGGTAAATGACATGGAGCCAAAAGACATCGGCAGCAAGATGGGGACAGTCAGTCTTGGTCCGAAGATTAAATTAGAGATTGATACTGCAGAAAAATTACAAATGTTTTCTGATGCAAAGAGCATGCCGCTCTATAAGATTATTAATCGAGTGGATGAGCTTGGAGTAAATGTGGTGCTGTGTAAGACAGGAATCAGGGAAGAGATTGTCTACGAGTTTGCTAAAAGAGGAATCTTCGCAGTTAAGATAGCAAGTGAAGAAGAAGTTGAAGTGGTTGCAAGAGCTACCGGGGCACGACTCATACCTCACGCTGAAAGACTTTCTGATAGTGATCTTGGACATGCCAAACTTGTTGAAGAGCGTGGAAAGAAGGACAAAGAAATAGTTTATTTCGAGGACTGCCAGAACCCTCATATTGTAACCATTGTAACCAGTGGTCGCACAGATACTTCAAATATGGGCAACTCGATTGTCGGTGCACTGCACGTGGTTAAGGACATCATCGAAAACAATAAAATAGTCCCTGGTGCCGGAGCTGTTGAGATCGAAATTGCACAGGGAATCAAGGAATATGCACCCAGTGTTCCAGGCAGGGAATATCTTGCGATACAAGCCTTTGCAGAAGCTATTGAGTCGATACCAGTAGCTATAGCTAAAAACAGCGGTTTTGCAGCAACAGATATGCTAATCGAGCTGAGAGCCAAACACAAGAATGGATACAGCAAAGCAGGTATTGATGTAAATACGGGAACAGTAGCCGATGATATTTCCACCAGTGGTATTATCGAACCAGTTAGTGTGAAAATACAATTGATAAAATCAGCCACTGAAACAGCAAACATGCTGCTTCGCATAGATGATGTGATATCAGTCAGTCGAAGAAATCCCCCGAGTGAAAATATAAAAGCTCCAGGTGAAATGGGTCCGGACGAAGGGTACTTCAATACAGTGTCCCAACCAAACGTTCCATCGAGGCTTGACTACTGAAAACCCTGTCCTCAAAATTATAAATTTTTAGCGGTTTATATTTTTTTAGTGTATAGGGAAGTATAAACACATTTGTTTATCTTGCACTCGATTGCTAACGCGATCGAGACTCAAAGGATACAGCCTCATCCACGTTTGTTGTAGGATAGGTATCTGGATATTATTTTATGGATTTCTTGTTTTGAGTGTTTACGTCTAACGTTTTCAACATATACGACGTTGCGACCGAATAGAGCAAGGTCCCAAGGGGTGGGGGCATAAGCCAGTAGCATATATGCTGTGTTTTTATTAAATTAATATTTAGTTAATGCTGAAATAAAAGGAGCAACCAGTGACATGTGGTCTGCCATTAAAGAAATAAACTTTTGATATGAATTGACAAAAGATTTCTTACTTTTGTTCTTTTCCATTTCATCAATTAGATTTAATATTTCATGGTTCTTTTCAATATTATCTTCAATTACTCGTCTCAATTCGTCAAAAAGTTTATCGGATGAGACATTTGCAACATTCGTTGAATGGTCTATTGAATTAATATTTATTCTAGGATTTTCACCAGAAACATTATAAATTACCTTATTTGGCGGTATAGATGGTATTACAGTCTCTTTTCTTACTTTACATTGATAATGTGATTTAATTCCACCTATTCCTGAATAAAAACCACGGTCTAATACTATGTATGACTCAATTAAACCATTTGGTAATTTTCTTTGGATTCTATCACCCTCTTCAATTGGCATGGTTTCATCAGATATAAATATCTTATTCGGCTGAACACTTGCCTTAATGTCTTCATGCATTTGCCCATTTTTCTTTACTAATGTAACTTTGTCACGTAACAGATATTCCATTAGGGCAACACCTCCAGTTTTTTAATAATGGCGCCATTCCATATAAACCCAATATATCCA